>JAAZXD010000193.1 GCA_014240355.1 Roseibacillus sp.
GACATCTACCGCCGCAGCATCTACACCTACTGGAAACGCGGGATGCCACCCCCTCAATTGACGATCCTGAATGCTCCCATCCGTGATACCTGCGTCACCCGCCGCGAACGCACGAACACGCCCTCGCAGGCGCTCCTCCTCCTGAACGAGAACGAGTATCTCAAGGCCGCGCGCCACCTCGCCCGGAAACTGATTACGCAGCCCCCCCCGGGGACCGGCGATCTCCTTGCGGTGGCTTACGAGACAATCCCCTCGCGCCTGCCCGATCCAAAGGAACGCGCCCTCCTTGATCTTCTCGTGAAAGACCTCGAAAAGAACTATCTGGAGAATCCTAAACTGGCCGAAGAGCTTTGCACCGGAGTGCCTCTCAACACTGTCGGTGAGCGCGCAACCCTCGCCGCATGGACCGTCCTTGTGAACACGCTCTACAACATGGACATCACCAAGACCCGCCAGTAGCGCATTCCCCCGATGCGATCAGCACGCGGGAACATCACACCACTTCACAATCATGCCAGATCTTCTCTCCGCCACCACCGACCTGCAGTCGCGTCGTTCCTTCCTCCTCAACTCGGGGATGGGCCTGGGAACAACCGCCCTGGCCTCGCTCCTTCCGCAGATCGGGGGCGCTGCCTCCAAGGGACTCCATCACACTGCCAGGGCCAAGCGCATCATCTTCCTCTTCATGGCCGGCGCTCCCAGCCAGGTCGATCTCTTCGACCACAAGCCGGACCTGCACAAACTCTTCCGAACGGAACTGCCCAAGTCAGTGACCAAGGGCCAGCGGGTCACCACCATGACCCGGGGACGACAGCAATTGGTGGCCCCCACCATGTTCAAGTTCGCGCAGCAGGGAAAGAGCGGAGTCTGGATGAGCGAACTCCTGCCTCACCTCTCCAAGGCGGCTGACGACCTCTGCTTCATCCACTCCTTCAACACCAACGCCATCAATCACGACCCCGGAAAGACCTCCTTCTGCACCGGTTCCGAGATTCCGGGCAAACCGAGCATGGGCGCCTGGCTCAGCTACGGACTGGGCTCCCTCAACAGGGATCTTCCGGACTTCGTGGTGGTCCCCTCCGCATTCTGGAGTGGCCGCGTGAACGTGCAGGCTCTCTACTCCCGCCTGTGGGGGAGTGGATTCCTTCCCTCCCAACACCAGGGAACTTCCCTGCAGACCGCCGGAGACCCTGTTCTTTTTCTCTCCAATCCCAGAGGAATCGATGCCGAGGTAAGACGGCGCATGCTCGACACCCTTGGCAAGATGAACGGCAAGCATCATGAGGAAATCGGCGATCCCGAGATTCAGACCACCATAGCCCAGCAGGAGATGGCCTTCCGCATGCAGAAGTCCGTACCGGAATTGGCCGACATCTCCGGGGAACCGAAGGATGTTCTCGAAAAGTATGGGCCGGAAGTGAGTAAACCCGGCTCCTACGCGCGGAACTGTCTCCTCGCCCGGCGGATGGCGGAACGAAATGTCCGCTTCATTCAACTTTTCCACCGGGGCTGGGATCACCACTCCAGCCTTCCCGGTAATATGCGTGGCCAGTGCCAGGACGTCGATCAACCCACCGCCGCTCTGCTCTCCGATCTGAAAACACGCGGCCTCCTGGAGGACACCCTCGTCGTCTTCGCCGGGGAATTCGGCCGCACCGTCTTCGGACAGGGTAACATCACCCGCGACAATTACGGGCGCGACCACCATCCCCGCTGTTTCTCGGGCTGGCTCGCCGGTGGCGGCATCAAGGGCGGCATGCACTACGGCAGGACCGACGATTTCAGCTACAACGTGGTGGAAGATCCGGTCAATGTGCGCGATCTGCACGCCACCATGCTGCACCTCCTCGGAGTCGATCACCGCCGCCTGAATTTCTCCTTCCAGGGACTGGACCAACGCCTCACCGGCGTAGAGGAGTCCCGGGTGATCAAGGAGATCATCACCTGATCCGCCCATCCGGGACAGCAGCACCCCTGCCCCCCAACTGTGGTAGCTCGCACAGCCACCGGGATGAACCGGCCCAGTGGCAGGGGGCATGAACCTCGTTCTGGAGCGGCATATTTTGGATGTCTCCTCCTTTGTAATTGGTATAGTCCCTGACCCCCCCACTGCAACGCACGAACAAAACCCATGACGCTCTTCAGTCGTTCCGCACCAACTCTCTGCCTCCTCGCCATCGGACTCCTGATGGCTTCGCCAGCCTCTGCTCGACTCTACATCACGGAGTTCATGGCAAACAACAGGGCAACCATCGAGGATGAGGATGGTGATGCCACTGACTGGATAGAGATCTTTAATTCCGGAACTGAATCCGTGAACCTTGAGGGTTACTTCCTCACGGACGCGGCGGATACACTCACCATGTGGAGTTTCCCGGCAGTCGAGATTCCCGAAAACGGCTTCCTGCTGGTATTTGCCTCGGGAAAGGATCGTCGTAACCCCGGCTCAGAACTCCATACTAACTTCAGGCTTTCCAGCGATGGGGATTACCTGGCCCTTGTCAACCCGGACGGCACTTCAGTCGTTGCGGAATTCGGCAGCGAGGAAAACCCTGTTCCTGAACAGTTTGAGGATTCCTCCTACGGCCTCATGCAGGGAGGCGGCCTGACGCCCACCGTGTTCATCGGTCCGACGCAACAGGCCAGGGTCATCATTCCCGCGGATGACTCACTCGGAGGAGACTGGACCGTGCAGGAATTTGATGACTCCGGGTGGCAAGCCGCCCAAATGGGAATCGGCTACGACGAGAACAGCAACTATAATCAGGAGTTCGGGACAAATGGCAATCTCGATGATGATTTCAATGGCGTGAACACATCGGTCTATATCCGTGTTCCCTTCGAGGTCAGCGACCCGTCAACGGTCACCAACCTCACCCTGAAGATGAAATACGATGACGGGTTTGTTGCCTACCTCAATGACACCCTGGTTGCCGATGCCAACGCGCCCGGTGGATTAACCTGGAATTCCGAGGCAACAGGAAACCACTCGGACGGCGAGGCGGTGACCTTCTTGGACTGGGACATCACCTCTTTTGTGAACAGACTAACCGCCGGCACGAATGTCCTCGCCATTCACGGGCTTAATGACGGCCTCACCAGTTCAGACATGCTGATCACCGCAGAACTCCGCGGCACAAGGATCACCGACCCGTCACTCGGAGGTCCCGGTTACCTGGCCACCCCCTCACCTCGCACCTTCAACGGCGACACTTTCGACGGATTTGTCGGTGATACTGCATTTAATATTGACCGCGGCTTCTTCGAGGAACCCTTTGACCTTGAAATCACCTCCTCCACCGAGAGGGCTGAGATTCGTTACACGCTGGACGGGAGCCCTCCAAGCCCCACAAGCGGACTGGTATACACCGGGCCCATCTCGATAACCGAAACAACAGTGGTGCGTGCCATGGCTCACCTTGCCGGATTAAGACCGACCAATGTCGACACCCAGACCTACCTCTTTCCCGAGGACGTTGTCAACCAGCCACGCATGCGTACCTCCGTTACCCGGTAAGCAACCCTTGGTCCCCAAATGGTCAACTCCCTGAAGGCAGTGCCTACCGTCTCAATCGTCACGGACAATCCCGGTCCGTTCCAGAATGAGGGAGGCAGCAATATCCGCAGTGAGTAGCCGACGTCCGTGGAAATGATCTTTCCCGACGGCAGACCCGGCTTCCAGGAAAACGCCGGGTTAAAGCACTTCGGGGGTTACTACACTAATTTCCGGAAGAAGAGCTTCCGTATCGGCTTCCGCTCGCAATACGGCGCCACCAAGGTCAACTATCCCCTCTTCGACGGCTTCGAATACAAGCACTACCCGCCGACCGACCGCTTTGACATCATGGACCTGCGCAGCGGTTCCCACGACATGAGCTCACGCGGTGCCTACATGTCCAACCGATTCACGGACGACTCCATGCTGGATATGGGCAACCTTGCTCCGCACGGACGCTTTGTGCATGTCTACCTCAACGGCAGTTACTGGGGACAATACCACCTGCGGGAGCGCTGGAATGCCGACATGGCTTCAAGCTATTTTGGAGGCCCCAAGGCGGACTATGACGCGGTCAACCTTAATGACGGGTTCCGCAATGATGAGAAAGTCTATGACGGTAACGGCGTCTTCTGGAATGAGGCAAAGGCACTGGCATCAGGGTCCAATCCATGGGCAAACAACAATAACAACATCGATGTCGCCAACCTCATCGACTTCATGCTGCTGTGGGTAAGCGGCAATTCGGAAAGCGAAGTCAGGCTGCTCGGCTCCAAGGCCCAGGGACAACCCTTCCGCTTCCAGATGAAGGACGCAGACGGCTACCTGCGCAGCACAAATCGCTCAGTCAGCAGTTCCGGCCCCCTGGATTTGATGTCACGACTGCGCAACGGCAACACGGACTTTGCCATGCTGGTCGCCGACCGTATCCACATGCACTTCTTCAATGACGGGGCATTGACACCGTCACAAAACATCGAGCGCCTGCAAAAGCGTGTCGATGAAGCCCGGCCGGGATTTATTGCCGAGTCCGCGCGCTGGGGCAATCGCTTTCGCGAATATCAGGACTGGCTCAATTACCAGCAGAACCTGGTAAACAACCACTTCAGGGGGCTCACCAACACCATGATCGGACGCTTCAGATCTCAGGGAATGTATCCCGACATCATTGCACCGGTGTTCAGCCAGCATGGCGGATCCGTCCTCCCTGCTACCCCCGTCACCATGTCAACGGATGCGGACACGATCTACTACACCCTGGACGGAAGCGACCCCCGCCTCCCCGGAGGAGTTCCCAACCCCACCGCCTCCCTTGCCTCCTTCGGTGGCGGGAATCCAGCTGATCCTCCCCAGACCTTCATCACCTCCGGACACGTCTGGAAATTCCTCGATAACGGCAGCAACCAGGGCACAGCCTGGCGCCAGAACGGGTTCGATGACTCCTCCTGGTCTCAGGGTCCCTCCGAACTCGGCTACGGCGACGACGGAGAGGGATCAGGCACGACCCTCTCCTATGGACCGAGCAACAGCAACAAATACGCCACCACCTACTTCCGGACCGACGTGGACATCCCCGACCCCTCCAGGTTCCTCCGCTTCACGCTCCGGTTGAAGTACGACGACGCGGCCGCGGTCTACCTCAGCGGAGCCGAGATCATCCGAACGCCCAATCTCTCGGCCAATGCCACCTCCAACCAGTACGCCACCAGCACCACCAGCAGCGAGGAGTCGTGGTTCGACTACACCATCCCGATCAGTTCGTTCCACCCCGGAACAAACAATATTGCTGTTGAGATCCACCAGGGCAGTGGCACCAGTTCGGACATGCGCATGGACATGATCCTCCGTGGAGAGACCACCGCTGGAGGAGGAGGCGGAGGAGACAACACCTCCAACCCCATACACTTCAATGACCCAGCCAAACTGCGGGCCCGGGCCTATAACAACGGCACGGGGGAGTGGAGCGCCCTCAACGAAGCCCTCTTCACCATCAACACGGAACCGGCAGCCCCCGGCAATCTCGTCATTGCCGAAATGCACTATCATCCCACCAACCCGGGCACCGCCGCCGAGTCTGCAGTGAGCGCGGACCGTGACGACTACGAGTTTCTCGAGTTCCTGAACATCGGATCAAGAAACATCGACCTCACCGGCGTCCGCTTCAACGAAGGTGTCAACTTCACCTTCCCCGATAATACCGTCCTTGCTCCCGGGGCCCGCCTTCTTCTCCTCCGCAATCACCTCGCCTACGAGGCGCGCTACGGTTCCCTTCCAGGCATCCAGTGGTTCGAATACACCGGTCGTCTCAGCAACGACGGCGAAGCCATCGTCCTCTCGGGCGCCAATCTCTAACCCATCCTCGAATTTTTCTACAACGACCAGCTCCCCTGGTCCACTGCTGCCGACGGGACGGGACCCAGCCTGGTTCTGGACAATCCCTTTAACGATCCGGACCACGGCCAGGCTGCCAGCTGGACCGCCAGCCGGAACCCGGGCGGTTCTCCCGGAACAACGGAACCCACCGGAGTGGACTACGCCACCTGGGCCGCCACCAGCAATGTTCAGGGAGG
>JAAZXD010000194.1 GCA_014240355.1 Roseibacillus sp.
CCGCACCTTGCCTGCCGATCCGTCGAGCCAGGGGACCAGTCCCTCCGCGAGGCGGATGAAATTGGCGGCTGCGTGGGGGGAGTTGTAATGGTCGAATTGGACCGTGAAGCGTCCGAATTCCTTGTCCTGCAGCGAGATCTCAAAGTCAGCCAGGATCTGGGCCGGGGCACAGGGCGCGAGGGGGAGAAGCAGCAGGGGCAGGGCGAAGCGGGGCATGGGGTGAAAATCGTTTAGAGCCGCCAGAGAGGACGCTCGGGGGGCGGAACCGGTCACTTGGAGACCACAATGCGCAGGAGGGCGGTCCTGGTGGCGGGGGAAGTGATGGAGGTGTCCTCGACGGTGAGCTGCCATGTGTTCCCCAAGTCATCAATGGCAATCACCGGGGCGGCCATGGTTCCATCGCCCGTCTCCCAGTAGGTCGTCCAGTTTTGTCCGTCGAGGGAGCTCTGCACCTCGTAGGAGAGATTGGCGGGCTCTTTTTCGTGTTGGAAGGTGATAGTGGGATGATCGTTGGCGGAGAGACCGGTCCGGAAGTCGAGATCGAGGACGCAGTAGGAAAGTTCGACCGGGAGGACGGTGCTGTCGAGGTCGCTCACCTCGACGGTGAGGGTGGAGGTTCCGGTGGCCCCGGGAATGGGATTGAGGGTGAGTTCCGTTCCGTTGAGCGAGGCGGTCACAAGGGAAGGGTTGCTCACTGGACCGAGGCGGTAGGAGAGCAGCTCCTGGAGGCGTCTGGCCTGCACGATCTGGACCAGTTCCCCGACAGCGGGCGTGTTCCCCTCCGGCTCGGCGGTGGTTGGCCAGTCGGTGAGCGTCTGCTCAGTGTCGTCGACAGTGGCGGAATAATTGCCCCGGGGCCGGGCATGCATGTCAGCCAGGACGGGAAGCGATCCGGAGGTGGCCCGGCCGAAGACGGTGTATCCGCCATTGGATCCCGGCCCATCGAGGGTGGTGTTGTCAATGGTGTTGAAGTAGACTTGGCTTGATCCGCTGTTGGGGGCATTGGTCTTTGCCATGGCGAGGGTGCCGGTCCGATTGGAGAGCCCGGGCTCATCGACCACGTTCGGGTCCGTTACCACCAGGGTGTAGTCTCCGTTGCCGTCCGGTTTCATGAGGCCGGCCTGGACCACTGCCACGCCGGAGGAGGCCAGGGTCGCCGAGCGATGGAAGATCACCCCGTCGTAATCGCCCCGGTCGATATAGTTCAGGAGGTTTTCGATGTGGGCGGGGCAGGCCTCCGGGTAGAGAATGGAGTCGATGTCCCCCAGGTTGGTCTCAAACCGGATCGCGATGGGGGTGTCCGGATCGCGGAAGTGCGGGGCCAGATCGTGGCGGATCTGGCCGGAGGGCGGGGCAAGGAAGAGGAAATCCGGCACGGGGGAGTGCTCCTCCGGTCCCGCGGGGGCGGGCTTGATGCGGAAGGTGACGAAGGTGGTGGCTTCGCTCGTTCCATTGGTGGCGGACACCATGGGGCGGTAGACGCCGGGAGCAGCGGGGGTTCCCGAGATCACGCCCGTGGTGGGATCAAAATCCCAGCCCGGGGGGAGGTCGGTGACCCCGAAGCTGGAGGCCGTTCCCTCCCCCGGGGCGGTGTAGATCTGCAGGGCCGGTCCGGTGAGCGGTTCTCCCACGGTGCCTCCGACGAACTGACCGGCTTCGATGGCAAATCCTGAGGGGAGAGTGACTTCAACCCCCTCGGTCCACTCCGAGTGACCGTCCGGTCTGACGGTCCGCATCCGGAAGGACGCGGTCGTGTTGGGGCTGCCTCCTCTCAGGGAAAGCAATGTGCTGTTGGCGGGAGCGGTGGCGATGGTGAGCCAGTCCTGTCCCTCGGGCAGGACCTGGAATTCATACTCGGTCTCATCATCGCAGGTGTCCTCCCACGAGATCTCCAGGGAGGTGGAGGAAAGAAAGGGGATTGCGACCCGGACATTGGCGGGTTCGCACTCTGCGCGGAGAAAACCGCTGGCCAGCATGATCGAGGTGGTCGCCACCAGGGCGGGGGGCAGGGGGGTCACGTGGTCTAACAAAGGCGAGAGTTTCGGGTCTGGCAATACCGCTTTTCTGGAACAGAGACCAATTCCTCCATTCTCCCTGAAGATTGCAGTTGCCAGAAGGGAACGGGATGGAGACGGTACGCGTGCTGTCTTACAGGGGAACGGCAACCACCAGAAAATTCTCATGCCGAAGGAACACGGGAAGGGCGGGATTGCTCTCTTCGATCTCGATCAGACTCTCATCGCCTGGGACACCCAGCTGCTCTTCTGCAACTGGGTCCTGCGGCGCGAACCGTTGCGCCGGTTGTACCTCCTGCTCTTCCTGCCCTTTCTGGTTCTGGCCAAGGTGCTCGGATCGGAGGGACTGAAGCGGGTCTTCCTGTCCTTTCTCTGGCGCATGCCGCGGACGCGGCTGGAGGAACTGGTGGAAGGATTCGTGCGGAGCTGCGTGCCCTCGGAGTTTTACCCCTCCATGCAGGAAGTTCTCGGGGCGGAGAGGGCCAGGGGCCGCCGTCTCGTGCTGGTCTCGGCCAGTCCCGAGTTCTATGCCCGGCCCCTGGGCGAGGCTCTCGGGTTCGATGCGAGTTATGGCACAAGGGTGGAGTTTGAAGACCTGATGCAGCTCTTCCCCGATTTCACCGGAGGGAACAACAAGGGGGAGGTGAAGGTGGCGCGTCTCCTGGAGGAAGGCGAGATCGCACATGAGGGGATTCAGGAGAACAGCAGCGGATTTTCGGACAGCATGGTGGACCTGCCCATGCTGCGACTCTGTGAGGAAGTAACGGTGGTCAATCCGGGAGAACGATTGCTTGCCCTCGCCGAGGGGGAGGGCTGGGAGGTGCTACGACCGGAGCGGCCCTTCCTTGGCAGTCGCCAGATGGGCTGGCGAGGATTGAAGCAGATGGTCGGATTCGATGGTGCGTTTGATGAGTAAATATTCACTGATGGAAAAATTTCGTTGGGAAAAGGGAGGGAGTTGTTGTAGGCCCCGGTTGTTTCTCATGAATCGAAGACGAGGTACCAGCAACGAGCGTCGGTCGACGCTCAGCGACACGGATTCCCGCCGCCGGGATCTGCCTCTCGAGGCAGACTTGGCGGTTTTTTATTAGTGCTCATAGAGCGGAAAAATCCGCGGGTTGCAGCCATGAACAACACTCATCAGATTGAATCATGCTAAGGAATATTACCAAGGGTCTTATCAGTTGTGGAATAGTGGGCCTCGTCGTGGGCTGTGGTGGTACTGAAGAGAGCGCCAAGGTGCTGCGGTTTTCAGCCATCCCGGATGAGGACACTACCGCACAGAAGGAGCGCTTTCAACCGGTGGCCGACTACCTCTCGCAGGAGCTGGGAATCAAGGTGGAGTTTGTCCCTTCAATCAACTATGGTGCATCGGTGGAGAAGTTCGAAAACAACGACATCCAACTGGCCTGGTTCGGAGGGGTAACGGGAGTGCAGGCGATGACGGCGGTTGAGGGAGCGCGTGCACTGGTTGCCGGAGAAAACGATCTCGCTTTCAAGTCCTACTTCATTGCGAATTCGTCGACCGGGCTGGAGGCGTCGGATGAGTTTCCGGGCGCGATAGCGAATCTCACCTTCACCTACGGGAGTTCCAGTTCGACGTCAGGCTGTATCATGCCCAGCCACTTCATCATGGAGAATACCGGCAAGGCGCCCCTCGAGTTCTTCAAGAATAAGCCCGGCTTTTCAGGTGCCCATGACAGGACCGCAATGCAGGTTCAGGATGGGACGTTCCAGGCCGGGGCCCTCAACTACAGCACCTACGAGAAGCTGGTTGCAGAGGGAAGACTTGATCCCGAAAAGTGCGTGAAGATCTGGGAGACTCCGCCATACGCGGACTATAACATGACCGCCCACCCGTCTCTTGAGGAGACCTTCGGGGAGGGGTTCCTCGACAAGCTCCAGGCCGTTCTGGTCGAGTGCGGGGATGAGGCAGCGCTGAAGGCTCTCAATCGGAAGAAGCTGGTGAAGGTCGATAACGACACCTTTGCAGGCATTGCGACTGTCATGGAGAAAGTGAAGTTCGACTGATCCTGCCCCGGTTCCATGGAGATGGTGTTTGAGCTCGACAATGCGTGCCGGAGCTTTGGCGCGGTGAAGGCGCTTGAAGACATCAATCTCTCGGTTGCAAAAGGTGAGCGAGTTGCGCTCATTGGCGCTTCAGGGAGCGGGAAGACGACCCTTCTGCGCCTGCTCGGGGCCCAGTTGGCGCCAGACCGGGGATCGGTGCGGGTCCTGGGCTGCGACCCGCTGGGGATGGGCGAACGGGGCCTGCGCGCCCTTCGTTCGCGCCTGGCGTTCCTTCCGCAGGATCTGGGGCTCGTTTTAAACCTGCGCGTGCTGCAGAACGTGGTGGCAGGTCGCTGCGGGCGGCGGTCGATTCTCGGAACATTGCGTGATTTGATCTTGCCGGGTCTCGATGTGCGCCGGGAGATCTACGCCCTGCTCGACCGGGTGGGGATTGGGGAGAAAATGTACGATCGAGTCGACACCCTCTCCGGCGGTCAGCGACAGAGGGTGGCGGTGGCGCGAGCTCTCTTCCAGGAACCCGTGGCTCTTCTGGCCGATGAACCGGTATCGGCCGTGGATCCAGCGCGGGCTCGCGATGTCCTCGAATTTCTTGCGCGCTTGTGTGAGGAAGAGGAGTTGACCCTGCTTGTTTCCATGCATCAGCTCGAACTAGCGAAGGAATTCTTTCCTCGACTGGTCGGCCTGAAGGCGGGCCGCATCGTATTGGACGGCGAACCGTCCGCCCTTGGGGACGATAAACTGGACGCTTTGTTCCGACTTGGAGAGGGGGCGGAGGCCTCGTGAAGATACCGGCCAACCTGTGGCTGGGTAAGCGTCTGGTGGTGTTTGCCCTCGTGTTCGTGTTCGCGGGATGCGCTTTGGTGCTCGGTCCGCGTGTGATCCAGTTGAGAGAGGGTGCCGATCCATTTGCGGAGATCGGGCGCTTTGCTGGAGCGGCATTTGCACCTTCCCTGGTCGACCAGAATGCATCCCTTCCATCCGACGCGACGCCCTTTCTGGAGCGTCTCGGAGGCAGTATGGGGCGAACCTTCCGCTACGCCTTGATTGCGATGAGCCCCGCGGTGCCGGCTGGTCTGGTGCTCGGATTCTTCGCCTCCTCGGCGTGGTGGCCGGGGACGATGACCTATGGACGGGTATCAGCGAAGCGGCATATGCAGCGCGGGGCTCTTCGCCTGCTGCGCTGGAGTTGCCGCCTTCTCATCACGCTGGGGCGCTCCATCCATGAACTGGTGTGGGCCCTGCTCTTCCTTTCGGCGCTCGGGGATGCACCCATTGCGGCCTGTGTGGCCCTCGCCCTTCCCTTTGCGGGAACACTCGGGAAAGTGTTTTCGGAACTCATCGATGAACAATCGCAGGGCCC
Organism: Roseibacillus sp.; assembly: GCA_014240355.1. Lineage (GTDB taxonomy): Bacteria > Verrucomicrobiota > Verrucomicrobiia > Verrucomicrobiales > Akkermansiaceae > Roseibacillus_B. The sequence continues at coordinate 5,407 of JAAZXD010000194.1, forward strand.
GCGGGCTGCTCTCCTGGCCACCGGGGCTTCCCCGCTGCAGGCCTTTGCAGGTGCTCTTTTCCCGCCTGCCCTTCCCGAGATGCTGACCTACACGGTCTACCGGTTCGAGTGCGCCCTCCGTTCCTCCGCCGTGCTTGGATTTATCGGCGTAGAAACGATCGGGCTGGGCATCCGCCAGTCCTACGAGAACCTCTTTTATGGTGAAGTGTGGACCCAGCTCTACGCGCTGGTTATTGTTGTTGTAGCGGTTGATGTGGTTGGTGCCCGGTTGCGGGATCGCCTGAACCGAGGCACCCTGCGGAATCGCGTAGCCGAGACAGCGGGAAAGAGCCTGGAGCGGGCCGAAGAGCTCCTTCGCCGGACGGCCCCGCGCGATTGGCTCGTGCGGGGTGGGGGGATTGCGGTGGTGATGGTCGTCCTGCTCTCCTGGAATTTCGGGGAGCGACTGGGAACAGATCTCACGCGCGACCAGCGGACGGAACGTATGGGGCGCTTTCTCACCAAGCTCACGCCCGAGCCGGCCCGACCGGATGAGGGAGTCGGGGTCCTCGCCTTCGGGCATCTCGACGCAAAGGACCTCGAAATTATGGGGGGCGAGGACGGCGAATGTCTTGTCGGCGGCGTTGAGACCCGCATTGCT
>JAAZXD010000195.1 GCA_014240355.1 Roseibacillus sp.
CGAACTGGATGTTCATGAGTCCCCGTACTTCCAGTTCCCGCGCCAGGTTGATAGCGGCCTCTTCGATCTCTTTCTCGACTTTCTCCCCCAGACTGAAGGTGGGAATCACGCAGGCGGAATCCCCCGAGTGCACCCCGGCGGGCTCGATGTGCTGCATGATCGCGCCTACCACCGTATTCTCGCCATCGGAGATACAATCGACGTCCACCTCGATGGCGTCCTCGAGAAATTTGTCCACCAGCACCGGCCGCTCCGGCGAGGCATCCACTGCTTCCCGCATGTAACGGCGCAGTTCGTCATCGTCGTATACGATCATCATGGCGCGTCCGCCCAGAACGAAGGACGGGCGCACAAGCACGGGATAACCGATCCTGCCCGCAATCCCGACCGCTTCATCTTCCGAGACCGCCGTTCCCGCCTCTGCCTGCTTCAGTCCGAGCCTGTCAAGCAGCGCGGAGAAGTGCTTGCGATCCTCCGCCAGTTCAATCGACTTCGGCGAGGTCCCGATGATGGGCACGCCATGCCGCTCCAGATCAGCAGCGAGGTTGAGCGGGGTTTGTCCGCCGAACTGCACGATCACGCCATCGGGTTTCTCCTGGTCGCAGATATTCAGGACATCCTCCAGGGTAAGCGGCTCGAAGAAGAGCTTGTCGCTGGTGTCATAATCGGTGGAAACCGTCTCCGGATTTGAGTTCACCATGACGGTCTCATAGCCCAGCTCCTTCAGGGCGAATGAGGCGTGCACGCAGCAGTAGTCGAACTCGATCCCCTGGCCGATCCGGTTCGGGCCGCCGCCGAGGATCATGATTTTCTTCTGGTCCGACTCCCGGGCTTCGTTTTCGTCACCGTAGGTGGAGTAGTAGTAGGGTGTATAGGCCTCAAATTCAGCCGCGCAGGTATCAACCAGCCGATAGGTCGGCAGGATTCCCACTCCCTTGCGTTTTTCCCGCACGGAATCTTCCGTTTCTCCTCGGGCGGTGGCGATCTGCCGATCCGAAAATCCGAGCTTCTTGGCACGCCGCAGGTCGAGATCGGCGAGATTGGCCCCCTCGTCGGCGATTTCCTTGAGATGGCCGAGGAACCAGCGGTCGATCTGCGTCGCCTCGAACACATCCTCCATGCTCCAGCCGTGCTCAAAGGCCACCTGGATCCAGTAAATACGTTCGCTGTTGGGCACGTGCAGTTTCCGCTCGATGTCCTCCCGCGACGGGTCCCCCGGATCCTTTCCGTCGTTACCGAACCCGAACCGGCCGGTCTCCAGTGAGCGCAGGGCCTTCTGCATGCTCTCCTTGAACGTCCGCCCGATGCTCATGGCCTCGCCCACGGACTTCATCTGGGTGGTGAGCACGGGATCCGCGTTGGGGAACTTCTCGAACGTGAAACGGGGAACCTTGGTGACAACGTAGTCGATGGTGGGTTCAAAGCTGGCCGGGGTTTCCCGCGTGATGTCATTGGGCAGTTCATCCAGGGTGTAACCCACCGCCAGCTTGGCGGCAATCTTGGCAATCGGAAACCCGGTGGCCTTGGAGGCCAGGGCCGAGGAACGCGACACCCGGGGATTCATCTCGATGACCACCACCCGCCCGTCCTCGGGATTCACCGCGAACTGGATGTTTGATCCACCGGTCTCCACCCCGATCTCCCGGATCACGGCGAATGATTGATCCCGCATGATCTGGAATTCGCGATCAGTCAGCGTCTGGGCGGGAGCCACCGTGATGGAATCCCCGGTGTGCACACCCATGGGATCCAGGTTCTCGATGGAACAGATGACCACGCAGTTGTCGGCGCGGTCACGCATGACCTCCATCTCGAATTCCTTCCAGCCCAGCAGGCTCTCCTCGATCAGCACCTCCGTCACCGGAGAGAGGTCGAGTCCCCGTGCCACGATCGTTTCAAATTCCTCCTTGTTGTAAGCGATGCCGCCACCACTGCCTCCGAGGGTGTAGGCGGGACGGATGATGAGCGGGAAGTCTCCAATTTCTTCCGCCACCTTCCGGGCATCCTCCATGGCGTGCACCACCCCGGACTGCGGCAGATCCAGACCTATCCTGAGCATGGCCTCCTTGAACAACAGGCGATCCTCTCCCTTCGCGATGGCATCGGCGTTGGCGCCGATCATGCGCACGTTGAGCTCCTTCAGCGTTCCATTGTGCCAGAGGTCCATGGACGCATTGAGAGCCGTCTGTCCTCCCAGGGTCGGCAGCAGGGCATCCGGTTCTTCCTTCTCGATGATCTTGCGGATGACCTCCGGGGTGATCGGTTCGATGTAGGTCCGATCCGCAAATTCCGGATCGGTCATGATGGTGGCCGGATTGGAATTCACCAGTACCACCTCGTATCCCTCTTCCCGCAGGGCCTTGCAGGCCTGCGTGCCGGAATAATCAAATTCACACCCCTGACCGATCACAATCGGTCCCGATCCAATCAACAGGATTTTCTGTAGGCTCTCGTCCTTTGGCATTCGGCTTCGCTGGCCTAAACTTTCGTTTTACTGCCAAGCCCCCGGCCTGTGGTCAAGCCCGGCGAGAAAAAAAGAGAACCCCCCAGCCCGAGTCCGCCTCTTTTTCAAGGGGTTTGTGAACAACCCGTCCCCCTGAAATCCCCTCCGGGGAGGGCAACTCGATCATCGGGCCCTAAATCTGCCGGCGCTTCCGCTTCAGCTTGAGCTGGGCCATCGACTTGCTGATGGCGGTCTGGAGAGCGGCCACTTCCTCCGCATTCTCACTGTGGTCGATATTGGAAAGGGATTCCTCGGCCCGCTTCATGGCCTCCTCAACCTTGGCCTCATCAATTTCGGCATCTGTCACCGCGAGATCGGTGAGGACGGTGACCTTCTCCTGGGTCACTTCCACAAAGCCCGCCCCGATGGCCAGTTCCTCGACCTTGCCATCTACGAGATAACGCAGTTCGCCGGGGTTGATCCCGGTCACCAGAGGCACGTGGCCCGGCAGGATTCCCAGCTCCCCTTCCGTCCCCGGCAGGTAGACGTTTTCGACTTGGCCCGAGAAGAACTTCTTCTCCGGAGTCACTATGTCGAGAACCAGTGGCATTTCCTTATAATCGGTAGCTGAAAAATTATGGCCGTCCCCACAGAGGGGTTACTCCTTCTCCACCGTGTCGATGGCTCCCTTCATGTAGAAGTTGCTCTCCGGCACGTCATCGTGTTGCCCGTCGAGAATCTCGGCAAAACCCTTCACGGTGTCATCCACCGAGACGTAAACGCCCGGGGTGCCCGTGAAGACCTCCGCCACGCTGAAGGGCTGCGAAAGGAAGCGCTGAATCTTGCGTGCCCGGAAGACACTCAGTTTGTCTTCGTCGGAGAGTTCGTCCATGCCGAGAATGGCAATGATGTCCTGCAGGTCCTTGTAGCGCTGCAACACGCCCTGCACTCCCCGCGCGACGCGGTAGTGCTCATCACCCACCACATCGGGAGCGAGTGCGGTCGAGACCGATGAGAGGGGGTCCACCGCCGGGTAAATGCCGAGCTCCGCGAGAGAGCGCTCCAGCACCACGGTGGAATCGAGGTGCGCGAAGGTGTTGGCCGGGGCCGGGTCGGTAAGGTCGTCCGCCGGCACGTAGACCGCCTGGAAGGAGGTGATCGATCCCTTGTTGGTGGAAGTGATGCGCTCCTGCAGACCCGCCATCTCCTCCGCCAGGGTGGGCTGGTAACCCACCGCGGACGGCGTGCGTCCAAGCAGAGCGGACACCTCGGAGCCGGCCTGGGAGAATCGGAAGACATTGTCCACGAAAAGCAGCACATCCTGGTTCTCCTCGTCGCGGAAGTACTCTGCCATGGCGAGGGCGGAAAGGGCCACCCGGAGACGCGCTCCCGGCGGCTCGTTCATCTGGCCGTAGGTCAGCGCCACCTTCGACCCTTCGCTGATCACGGTCGGCATCCCGTGCTCGTCGAGGGCGAGTTCGCCGTTGGAGTCCTTTTCCGCGTTGATCACCCCGGCCTCGATCATCTCCATCCAGAGGTCGTTTCCTTCCCGGGTGCGCTCGCCCACACCGGCAAACACGGAATAACCGCCATGATTCTTCGCGATGTTGTTGATGAGCTCCATGATGACCACGGTCTTGCCCACCCCGGCACCCCCGAAGGCGCCCACCTTGCCGCCCTTGGTAAAGGGGCAGATCAGGTCGATGACCTTGATGCCGGTCTCCAGGATCTCGGTCGAGGTCGCCTGGTCGACAAGGGGCGGGGCGGGAGCGTGAATCGGATAACGCTTCTCGTGGGGCACCGGCCCGAACCCGTCCACTTCGTCGCCCGTCACATTGAAGATACGACCCAGGACCCCGCTGCCCACCGGCACGGTGATCGGAGCGCCGGTGTCAACGATCGGCATGCCGCGCTTCAGGCCATCGGTGGTTGTCATGGCCACGGCCCGGATCCACCCGTCACCGAGGTGCTGCTGCACTTCGAGAACGAGAGTCGTCTCCGAACCGTAAAGCTCATAGGTTACCTCAATGGCGTTGTAGATGGCAGGCAGCTTCTCAGCACCTGAGAAGTCGGCATCCACCACGGCGCCGATGATCTGCACGATAGTTCCGGTATTGCTCATAATGTTGGGCGGTTTCGTCTCGGAAGTGATTATTGTATGTTGGAAACTGAAAACGGGCCCCTTACTCCATCGCCTTCATGGCGGTGGTGATCTCGAGGAGTTCGGAGGTGATGGCGGCCTGGCGGACCTTGTTGTACTCCAGGGTCAGGTCCTTGATCATCTGCTCGGCGTTGTCGGTGGCGGCCTTCATGGCCACCATGCGGGACGAGTGCTCGGAAGCGCGGGCTTCCAGGATCATCTGGTAGACCTGGTAGTTGAGATAAAGCGGGAGAAGTGCATCAAGAACACCTTCCGGGCTGGGCTCGAAGATGTAATCCCGCAGCAGGCCGTCGTCCTTGCGGGTTTCTTCCACCTCCGCGCCATCGCCCATCCCCTCGTAGGCCCGCTTCTCGGCCAGGGTGGAAGCCTCCACGGGCAGGAGTTGCTGGATCCACGGCGTCTGCGTGAGGGTGGTCTCAAAGTTGGTGAAGGCCACCTTGACCGCGCTGTAGTCCCCACCCAGAAACTGGTCGGTAAGATAGGCCCCGATGGGCTTGGCATCCGCGAAGGGCGTGGGGTCAGCCACCTCCCAGTCGGAGACGATGTTGTGCCCCAGCTTGCCAAGGGACATGCGAAGCTTGCGGCCCACGGTGACCACGTCGGTATCCTCCGCCATCCCGGCCCGCACCTTCTTGAGGAGGTTGGTATTGAGCCCGCCGCAGAGGCCCTTGTCGGTGGAAACCACCAGCATGAGCTCCTTCTTCCCCCTGGGCTGCTTGAGAAGGGCGTGATCGTCCTCGCTGACGCTGATATTGTCCCTGAGATGGACCAGCACCTGGTTGAGCCGATCAGCGTAGTCCCGCCCGGCGACGGCCTGATCCTGGGCCTTCTTCATCTTCGCGGCTGCCACCAGCTGCATCGCCTTGGTGATCTGCGAGGTATTCTTGACCGACTTGATACGTCGGCGAATGTCGCGAAGGTTGGCCATTCTTCAGTTAACCGTGAGGGTCTGTTATCAGTTGGGTTGCCTGTCCTGTGATTTTCCCGGCAGGGTTCCCCTCCCGGCTTGATGTCCTCAACTCCAGGAAGCCTTGAAATCCTTGATGGCCGTCTCGAGGCCGCCCACCACGTCGTCGGTGAGAGCCTTTTCGTCGAGGATGAGCTGGAGGAGATCGGCCTTGCGGGTGGTCAGGAACTCCTCAAGCGCCTCCTGGCACTCCTTGATGCGCTTCACTTCCACGTCATCAAAGTAGCCGTTCTGCATGGACCAGAGAATGGCGACCTCCAAATCGAGGCCCATCGGGCTGTACTGGTTCTGCTTGAAGAGTTCCACGATACGCTGGCCACGCTCGATCTTAGCCTTGGTGGCATCATCGAGGTCGGAGCCGAACTGCGCGAAAGCCTGCAACTCGCGAAACTGCGCGAGATCGAGCTTGGTCGTTCCGGAAACTTTCTTGATCGCCTTGGTCTGCGCGGCCGATCCCACCCGCGACACT
>JAAZXD010000196.1 GCA_014240355.1 Roseibacillus sp.
GGGGCCCTCACCGCCGCCCTTTTTGTCGGACTCGGCTCTGTGGTTGTCTCGCGAACGTCGCGGGTGGCCCAGGGAACCGCCCTTGCGATCCTCTACACCACTGCCTTCGCGCTGGGTGTGGCCATACTGAAGTACCTGCACAACTACGGTGATCTCGAGCACTGGCTCTTCGGAGACATCCGCCTCGTGAGCTCCAGCGACCTCTGGCTGGCCTTCGGTATCGGCTCCATCATCCTCCTGGGGTCCAACATCTTCTTCCGTCCCCTCCTTCTCACCCTTTTCGAACCCGATGTAGCCGCCGCCCAGGGCGTCCCTGTCCGGGCCATGAACTATCTCCTCTTCGGCATGCTCATCCTGGCCCTGGTCACCTCGTTGCAGGCTGTCGGCTGCGTCCTCAGCGTCGGCCTCCTCGTCGCTCCGGCCGCTACCCTCTCGCTGCTCACCAATCGCACCTCCCTCCTCTTCTGGGGTGGGGGACTGGTGGGAGCCCTAGGATCCGTCTTTGCCCTCCTTCTCGCCTACTGGACGGACATCCCCGCCGGTCCGGCCATTGTGATCGTGCTTGGCACCCTCTTCCTGCTGGCCTTCCTGCTTTCCCCAAAGTATGGCCTCCTTCCCAGGATCCGCACCTCCTGACCAGTCACCCGGAAAGATCCCGTGACTCCCGACCCTTGATCTCCCCCCCATGAATGCCCTTCTCATCTTTCTCGGCGGCGGACTCGGCGCCCTCTCCCGGTGGGGACTCTCGTCCGGCATCGAGAAACTCTCTGCCAGGACCTCCCTTCACCAGTTTCCACTCGGCATCCTGGCCTGCAACCTCCTCGGTTGCTTTCTGATCGGGTGCATCTTCGGGCACTTCGTTCAGAAACACCCCGCCTGGATCTTCCCCCTGCTGGTCACGGGCTTCCTGGGGGGGTTCACCACCTTCTCAACCTTTGGTCGCGACACCGTCGCTGCCATCCAGAACGGACTGCCGCTGGTCGCCATCCTCAATATTCTTGTCTCCGTCATCCTGGGAGTATTCGCAGTCTGGGCGGGGCTGAGACTCTTCACCCCGACAGCCGGACTGGGCCAATAGGACTCCCCGGACCTATCTCTCCAGCAGCACTTCGCTCCCCCGCACCACCAGGTCTACCCGCCCTTTCAGGGTCTGGTTCAGGAAGGGCGTGTTCACGCTTTTCGACCTCATGAAGTCCCTTGAGAAGGTCGTCTCTCCAGCCGGATCAAATACGACCAGCTCCGCCGACTTCCCTTCCTCCACAGCGACCGGGTCCAATCCCATCAAGCGCCGCGGTTCGGCAGAGTAGCGTTTCACGATCAGGTCCCATCCAAACTCCCCCGCCGCGATGAAACGGTCATGGAGCGACACCAGGGCCGTCTCCAACCCGGTGATCCCATTGGGCGCCGAGACAAAGTCCTGCCCTTTCTCGAATTCACCGTGTGGCGCGTGATCAGTGGCAATGAGATCGAAAACGCCCTCCTTCAACCCCTCCAGAAGGGCCGCATTGTCCTCCAGCGTGCGCAACGGCGGGTTCATCTTGTAGTGCGTATCATACTCCCCGATGTCCTCCTCGTTGAAAATCAGGTGATGAGGGGCCACCTCGGCCGTGACCTTGGCACCCCTTTCCTTCCACCATCGCACCGTCTTCATCCCGATCGCGGAAGAGACGTGCTGGATGTGCACGTGGGCCCCGGTAGCGTGGGCCAACCTGATGTCACGATCCATGCAGATCTCTTCGCTGCAGGCCGGGCTGCCCTTGATTCCCAGCTGGTAGCTCACCTTTCCTTCGTTCAGAGCCCGGGGACCACTCAATTCCGGGACTTCACAGTGACTTGCGAAGAACATCCCGAAAGACGTGGCATACTCCATTGCATTCTTCAGCACGGCCGGGTTCGCCACCGGGTCACCATCGTCGGTCAGCATCACCACTCCCAGATTACGCATCCCGTCGATACCTGCCAGTCCCTCTCCCGTGCGCCCTTTGGTAATACACCCGGACGTGTAAACCGGGATCCGGCTCACTTGCCGGGCCTTGTCCAGCACGGCGCCTACCACCGCGGCCGAGTCGATGACCGGGCTCGTATTCGGCATCATGACCACTCCGGTCACTCCGCCATTGATGGCGGCCTCCGTGCCGTGTGCAATGTCCTCCTTATGCTCCTGTCCCGGCTCCCGGAAATGCACATGGGCATCGAACATGGCAGGGGCCACGATCTTCCCGTCGGCATCCACCTCCCGCACCCCTTCCGGCGCCTCCAGATTCTGGCCCACCGCCTTGATGACCCCATTCTCCACCAGGACATCCCCCCGCACCGGGGCTCCTTCCTCCCGTGCGATCTCTCCACCCTTGATAAGCAAACTCATGCGCCTCTCCTGGTCTTCATTCGCGGTTCACTTCTTCCGAATCGGTCTGAGGCTTGAGCCAGTAGAGCACCGCCATGCGCGCTGCGATACCATTCTCCACCTGTTGATTGATGAGACTACGCTCGTAATCCATCACCTCGTGACAAAGCTCCACTCCCCGGTTCACCGGTCCCGGGTGCATGATGTAGATCCCCTCACCCCTGATGCGTTTGAAGCGCTCCTGCGTCACCCCGTAGACGCGGTGATACTCATGCACACTGGGAAAATACTGGGCCTCCTGCCGTTCCATCTGGACCCGCAGGAGATAAACTGCGTCCGGACCCCAGCGCAGGGCCTCGTCGAAGTCAGTGAACCGCGTGATCCCCTCCGGACCCGTCCGCGGAACCAGTGATCCCGGGCCCAGGAATCCAACCTCCACCCCGAGTTTCAGGAAGAGCCTGCTCGTCGATCGCGCCACCCGGCTGTGGAGGATGTCACCCGCAATGAGAATCTTGCGGCCGGACAGGTCGGGGAAGGCTTCCTTCAGGGTAAAGGCATCGAGGAGCGCCTGGGTCGGGTGCGCGTGCGCTCCGTCTCCGGCATTGATCACCGAGGCCCTGGTCTGGCGGGCAATGGCCCGTGGCAGGCCCGACATCTTGTGCCGCACCACGATATAGTCCGCCCGCATGGCCTGCAGGGTATCGACTGTATCCTTGACCGTTTCTCCCTTGGTCACCGAGGAATGCGGCACATCGAGATCAATAACATCTGCAGAAAGCCGCTTGGCCGCCACCTCGAAGGAGGAAAGGGTCCGGGTGCTGGGCTCATAGAACAACATGAGCACCGATTTGCCCTTCAGGGCCGGCACTTTCTTCACCGACCGTGTGAAGAGCTCCTTGAACGGTGTGGCCTGGTCCAGCAAAAGGTCGACCTCCTCTCGACTTAACGAGGCGATGTCCAGGAAGTCCTTGCGCGCCATCCGCTAGGGAGTCGTTACCAGTTCCACGGCATCTTCGCCATCAGTTTTTTTCAACCGGACGATTACGTGATCCATCCGTGCGGTTTCGAGCTTCACTCCTGTATAATCAGGCTGAATCGGAATCTCACGGTGACCCCGGTCAATCAGGACGGCCAGCTGGATGCGCGCGGGGCGACCATAATCGGTGACGGCATCGAGGGCGGCTCGGATGGTGCGCCCCGTAAAGAGCACGTCGTCCACCAGCACGATCTCCGCGCCGTCCATCTGGAAGGTGATTTCGCTGCTCTGTAGCTTGGGGTTTTCCGCAAGGTGAGAGAGATCGTCCCGATAAAGGGAGATGTCCAGCATCCCGTAATCGTGCTCAATCTTCGCCTCCTCCAGGGCAGCACAGACCCGCTCGGCCACCTCGTCACCGCGGCTCCGGATCCCCACGATGGCCACCCGGCTGCGCTGCGCGGTGGCACGGATCTGCTCCACCAGGGTGGCTACCGCCTCCCCAATGGCATTTTCATCCAAGATCACCGCCATGATCAGCTTCGGGCCTTTCGCGTTCTGACAGATTTTTCAGGCTCCCGCCAGTTTCAAAATGCGATGGGCCGCCATGGCCGCATTGAGGGGAGCCTTCTTGTGCAGTCCCACCGTGGTGGCAGGCACCTCACCCGGCAACTGGGAAATGGAGAGGAGCGCATCAATTCCGTTGAGCGGCCCTCCCGGCACCGGGACCCCGATGACTGGCAGCGACGTCTTCATCACCACCACCCCGGGCAGGGCCGCCGCCAGGCCGGCAATGGCAAGGATGACTGCCTTCTCTCCGCTCTCCTCCAGCTTGGCGAGATACTCGATCAGTTCAGACAGGTTGCGATGGGCGGAAAGAACCTCCTCCACGTAGTCCAGGTTCTCGCCCTCGAGGTAATCGCGGGCTGGCTGCATGAAGGGTTTATCGTTTTCGCTTCCGTAGATCAGGATGACTTTCATGTGACGTCAGTATGGTGGGTGTTAGTTGAGTTCGAACTGGCAGACAAGGCCGGCGATTAAAAATGCGTGTGAGTGCGTGAAGAACCTTTCCCGCTCACTCGAAGTGGAGTCGTCCAATGTCGCTGCGGCGTTGTGATCCCTCGAAATTCACCTTGGCGGCCTCGTGGTGAGCTTTGTCCACCGCGCTCCCGCGGTCCGCTCCGAGGGCCACCACCGCAAGAACCCGTCCCCCATTGGTTTCCCATTCTCCCGCCTCGTTGCGGCGCGTCCCGGCGTGGTAGACCCGCGCCCCTTCGACCGATTCCAACCCCCCGATAACATCCCCGCTGCGGGAACTGGCCGGATACCCGGCCGATGCCAGGATCACCCCCACGCTCCAGCCCTCGTCAAACCCCAGCAATTCGGTCCTGAGGCTGCCCTTAGCTCCCTCCAGGCAGAAAGTGGCCAGATCCCCGGAAACCAGGGGCATGACGGCCTGGCACTCGGGATCCCCGAAGCGGCAGTTGTATTCGATCACCTTGGGGCCATCCGCGGTCAGCATGAGCCCGAAGTAGAGGAAGCCCACATAGCCCAATTCGTCGTTGGCGAGCCCCTCGATGGTCGGGTTGACAATTTCCTTTTCAATTCGCGCCATGAGATCCGGTTCGAGCAACTGCCGACTCGCCACCGCACCCATCCCCCCGGTATTGGCCCCGGTGTCTCCTTCCCCGATCAGCTTGTAGTCACGGGCGGGAGTAAAGACCAGGGCCTGCCTTCCGCTCACCGCCGCAAAAATGGACACCTCCGGCCCCTCGAGGCACTCCTCCACCAGGAGGCTCCCCTCCCCAAAGCGTTTCTTCCCGAACACCTCGTCCAGGAAGGCGTCGGTGCTCTCCTCGTCCGGACAGACCGCCACCCCCTTGCCCGCCGCCAACCCATCAAACTTGAGTACGGTTGGATAGCTTCCTCCGATCACCTCCCGGGCCTCTTCCGCGCTTTCCACGACCGTCGCCTTCCCAGTGGGAATGGCATGACGCTCCATGAACTGCTTGGCAAACTCCTTGCTGCCCTCAAGGAGGGCCGCCTGCTTCGGAGGACCCCAGCAGGGAATGCCGTTCCGTGCACAAAGATTGGCCAACCCCTCATCCTTCAGGAGATAACTTTCCTCCCCTGCCATGCAGAGGTCGATCGCATTGGCCTTCATCCATTCGATGAGCCCCTCCATGTCCTCCACATCCACCGTCTGCGCCAGTTCGGAAATGGCATCACTTCCCGGGAAACAGAAGAGTTCCGTCTCACCCGGCGACTCGCTCAGCGAACGAATGAGAGCGTGCTCCCGTCCCCCTTTCCCGACCACCACGATGCGCATGAAGGAAGTGAAGAAAGATCGGACCCTGGTCGCAAGAGCAACGGATGCCAGTCGCGACCAACAACTGTGAATAACCGGCCTGAAGCCTCATCTCACTGCACCTTTTTCCAGTCCTCTTCACTCAGGCAGCAGGGATCCCGCGCCACCCAGTGCCCCGGCTCTATCTCCACCAGACCAAGATCCATCCCGATCGTCTCCTCGTAGCGGGGATGACTGATCCGGTCTCCAAAGGCGCTCCCCTCCGGGGGGTTGATCGGCGAGGGCACGTCCCCCTCCAGCAGGATTCTCTCCCGCTCGGCAGTCGGATCTGCTTCCAGAATAGCCGAGAGGAGAGCCTTGGTGTAGGCGTGACAGGGCCGCTGGTAAATGGCCTCCGCACTGGCTAAT
>JAAZXD010000197.1 GCA_014240355.1 Roseibacillus sp.
GCTGCTGCCGGATCAGGCTCCGGGGCGGCTTTCTGGGCGGCCCGCACGGTGTCGCCAACCTGCACGCTCTCGCCATCAACGGCCGAGTCGGGAATGATATCCGCCGCGGCACTTTTTGATTCCACGGTGGTGACCTTGAGCTTGGCGATGACTTCCTCGTCCCGCAGGACTTCCAGAGTGGAGTTCTTCACGATCCCGAGATTGTCACCTCCGGCCAAGGTCACGAACCCGAGCGTGGCGTAGACGCTGCGAATCCGGGTCTCGGCCTCCGGGTTGCTCTCGCCCGAAACGCGCCAACTGATGCGCTCGCGCACATCGGCCAGCGAGGCTTCCACCCCGGTGCGTTGTGCTTCGAGGTCGGCGCGGTTGGCTTCCCCCTGGGTAATATCCAGAGCAATCTGGCGAAGGTCGCTCTGAAGTTGGGTCAACTCGGCGAGAACCTGATCAACATCACCGAACTCCTTGATGCTGTCCTCCTTCTCGGCGACCTCCGCGGCCTTGGCCTTGGCTGACGCCTGCATTGCAGCCACTTCAGCCTTCAGGGTTTCGTTCTTCTCCTCCTGGTCGGCGTTCTCCTTCGTTTTGACTTCGTTGTCCGCATTGAACTTCGTAAGGGTCCCTTCGGTCTCCGCCAGCTCTGCCTCCACGTCAGCCAGATGGTCCTGCTTGCGCTTGAGCGCCGCTTGCTCGTTCCCTCGCTTCAAGATCCATCCTTGATGACCGTTCCCCTCTTCGCCTACCCTTCCCTTGTTCTTGAAGGCGACGAAGGCAGAGAGGGCGAGGACGATTGCCGTCAGAATCGCAAATATGTTTGCCATGATTATTTAGTGCGGTTGGGTCTCGGGTCAGATGCAGGTGTCGTGTGGATCGATGGGCGATCTTGGACAGCGGGCAGGTGTGGATGCACAGTAACGACCAGCTTTCCCCCGTCACAACCCTAAAATTCCCGGAAAAACCTTCAGTTTCTTTACAAAATGCTTGCCTCCACGCTATTTCCGCCGTGCCCATGAAGACAATCCTCCGGGTTCTTAGCTATCTGCGGCGTTACCCCTTACTGGGTAGCGCCCAGTTGCTCTGTGCCACTCTTATGGCTCTCAGTGTCATTGTATTCCCCTCTGTGGCGGGCCACGTGGTGGACGAAGTGATTCCGCGACCCGAGCACCACGGGCAGCTGATCTTCTGGGTTTCCCTTGGATTAGGGGGGTTTTTCCTGAAGGACGTTCTCAATTGTGGGCGCATCATTCTGAATAACCACTTTGAGCAGCGAGTCATTTTCGACATCCGCTCAGATCTCTACCAAAAGCTCCAGCGACTCCCCCTTCGCTGGTTCGATGGCCGACGCACGGGCGACATCATGACGCGGGTGGTCGAAGACGTGGCGGCCATGGAACGGGTCCTCATCGATGGAATCGAACTGGGCCTGGTGGCCTTCATCCAGCTCCTGGCGGTGGGGTGCGTGATGTACTACACCGATGTCACCGTGGCCCTGTGGGCCACCCTGCAGGTCCCCTTCCTGATGCTCGGGGCATGGATTTACACCAAGGACGCGCGGGATCGCTACCGGGAGCAACGCGAGGCCTCAAGCGACATGAATGCCCTTCTGCACGACAATGTCTCGGGCATTCGCCAGATCAAGTCCTACACCGCGGAAGAGAAGGAGCACGAACGCTTCAACTTATTCTCCGACAAGCTGCGGCAGGCCAGTCTGCGCATCATGCGCTGGTGGGCCTTCTACTCGCCGGGAATGTCCTTTGTCGGAATGGTGGGCTACGTCCTCGTTCTCGGCTTCGGGGGTCTGGCGGTGATGAACGGCCGGATGGAACTCGGCGATCTGGTCCTCTTCTTCCTCCTGCTCTCCCTCTTCTACGAACCGGTGGGCAAGTTGCATCAACTCAACCAGATGGCGCTTTCCTCCCGGGCCGCCGCCGACCGCGTCTTCGAGATCCTCGATGCGGAGGATGAACCCCACTCCGAGGACGGTGAACCGCTCCCCGAACCGGTGCGCGGACACGTGCGCTTCCGCAAGGTGTCCTTCTCCTACGGAAAACAACCGACTCTGCACGAGGTCACCCTCGAAGCCAGGCCGGGTGAAACCATCGCCCTGGTCGGGCCCACCGGCGCGGGCAAGTCGACGGTGGTGAATTTGCTCTGTCGCTTCTACGAGTACGGAAATGGATCCATCACCATCGACGGTCAGGAACTGAGCAAAACACGCAAATCCTCGTTGCGCTCGGCCCTCGGCTATGTGACCCAGGAGGCCTTTCTCTTTAACGGCACGGTCCGCGAGAACCTCTGTCTGGCAAAACGGGATGCCGATGAAGACGATCTCTGGGCCGCCCTGCGATCCGCCCGGGCCGAAGGATTCGTGAGGGTCCTCCCGGAAGGGCTGGATACCAACGTCGGCGAACGAGGGGTGAAATTGTCCGGCGGGGAGAAACAACGGCTCTCGATCGCACGCGCGCTGCTCAAGGATCCCCCCATCCTCCTGCTGGATGAGGCAACCGCCTCGGTTGATTCGGAAACTGAACGCCTCATCCAGGAAGCCCTGGAGGCCCTCATGGCCAACCGCAGCGCCTTCGTCATCGCACACCGTCTGTCAACGATCCGAAACGCGGACCGCATCTACGTGCTGGACGACGGAGCCCTTGTGGAACAGGGCACCCACGACCAGTTAATGGAAGCTGATGGACTTTACGCTGAACTCTCGCGGCAGGCCTTCCTCGCTGAGCAGAAGGAGGACCCAGCGTAAGATCGCCGTTTAGTCTTTTCAAAGTTTTCGCGTGAACTCACGCAACTTCACTGTTCTTATCCCGCCCGCAGTCCCATGATCGACATCCGCGCCATCCGCGAAGATCCAGATGCCATCAGGCAGCGCCTGTCCGCCCGCCACGACGGTTCGGCGGATTTGATCGACGAGGTTCTGAGCTGCGACGAAAAACGCCGCAAGGCCGAAACCGGGAAACAGCAACTGCAGGCCGAGCGCAAAAAGACCTCCAAGGAGATCGGCACCTTGCGCTCGAAGGGTGAGGATAGCTCCACCATCGAGGCGCAGGTGAAGAAAATCGCCGAGCAGATCAAGGGGCTGGATGAAGAACGTTCGGCAGCCGAGGCACGTCAGACGGAGTTGCTTCTCAACATCCCCAACCTGCCCCACGAGGGAATCCCGCAAGGCACGAGCGAGGAAGACAATCCCGAGTTGCGCACCTGGGGCGAAAAGCCTGCGATCGCCGATCCCAGGGATCACGTCGCCCTGGCAGAACATCACGGACTGATTTCTTTCGAGGATGGTGTACGGATCGCGGGGAGTGGCTTTCCGGTTTACCGGGGAACCGGAGCCCGCCTGCAACGGGCCCTGGTGCAGTACCTGCTGGACATCCAGACCCGTGAACACGGCTACGAGGAAGTGGGCGTGCCCTACGTCGTCAAGCGCGAGTGCGGAACCGGCACCGGCCAGCTACCGAAATTTGCGGAGGAGATCTACCCCACCGAGAACGACGAACTGTTCCTCATTCCGACCGCCGAAGTTCCGGTCACCAACCTCTACCGCGAGACTCTCCTGCAGGAGAGTGATCTCCCCATAAAAATGACCGGCCACACCCCCTGTTGGCGCCGGGAAGCGGGCAGCGCGGGACGCGACACCCGCGGAATCATCCGGGTCCACCAGTTCGACAAGGTGGAATTGGTGCAGATTGTCCGCCCCGACGAATCCTTCAAGGCCCTTGAGGAGCTCACCGGGCATGCCGAGAAAATCCTGCAATCGCTGAACCTTCATTACCGGGTGATCGAACTCTGTGGCGGCGACATCGGGTTCGGCGCGGCCCGGACCTATGACATCGAGGTGTGGGCACCGGGGCACGGAAAGTATCTCGAGGTCTCCAGCTGCTCCAATTTCACCGACTATCAGGCCCGCCGCATGAAACTTCGCTTCAAGGACCAGGAGGGACAGAACCGGCTCTGCCACACCCTGAACGGATCCGGAACCGCTCTCCCACGACTCTATGTAGCCCTTCTTGAGCAGTACCAGGAGGCCGACGGCTCAATTACGATCCCGGAACCGCTGGTTCCCTACTTCGGCGCCGATAAAATCGAATAGGAGGACGGTGCCGGCACAGGTCGCGGGGCACAATGAGCCCTGCCTGATGGTGAAACCGTTCGTTATCAGCCCGCTGCCCACGCATATGCTGTCTTCCCGCCACCTCTGCCTGCCTTCTTGCTAAGCGGGCCGGGAACATCCTATGCTGGGACCCGCAAAAGATGCCGTTGCCTCTCGATTCGCGCTTCGCGCCCCGCCGTCGCTATTTGCTCGGAATCTCGGGGGGCCGCGATTCGGTGGCCCTGCTTCATGCCCTCCTCGAGGCAGGAGCCGACAAGCTCGTCCTCTGTCATCTCAATCACCAGTTGCGCGGGCTTTTCTCCGTCCACGATGCAGCTTTTGTCCGCGAGTTGGCTGAACTCCATGGATTACCCTTTGAGATTGCCCGGGCAAACGTCCAGCGTCGCGCCGAGGAAGAAAAGATCTCCATCGAGGTGGCTGCCCGCCGTGCCCGCCACGAGTTTTTTGTGGAATGTGCCCGCAAACACCGGTGTCCACACGTGCTCCTCGCCCATCATGCGGACGACAATGCCGAGACAGTGCTCCTCAACCTCCTGCGAGGTTCGGCCGGACTGAAGGGCATGAAATATCAATCCGATCTCACGGTGGATCGGAAAAAACTCTCTTTGCTTCGTCCCCTCCTCGAGGTCCGGCGCCGAGAGATTGATGCCTACCTGGAGGAGGGCCGCATTCTCTACCGGGAGGATGCGAGTAACAAAGATCCCTTTACCGCGCGCAACAGACTCCGGGCCGAGGCGCTACCGCTTCTTCAGGATCTCATGGAGCGCGATGTAGTGCCCGCGATCGTCCGGGCCGCTCGGGCGAGTCGAGAAGATCAGGAGGCCCTTGATGATCTTCTCGGGGTTCTCGACCTCGTGGATCCCCAGGAACGGCTCTTCCTGCCCAAGTTGCGCATGCTTCCCGGCCCCTTGCAGCGTCGAGCCCTCTTTCTCTATCTGCTCGACTCGGAGGTTCCCGACCTGTCCCGCGAGCTGATCGACCGCTGCCTCACTCTTCTGGATCGGTCCTCCCCTTCCAAGATCAATCTACCGGGAGGGCGCCACTGCTGCCGGCGGGCGAGCAGGATCTTCGTGGAGTAGGGTGGCGGCACTGGGTTGGTCGGCGGTATCTTACGAGCCGGTGATTGGAGGGGCCTCCTCCTCTTCTCCAGTCCCCTATTTGGTGGAGACGTTGAGCTGCTCCTTCACCTTCTCTTCGATTTCTGCATAAAGCTTCTCATCGGCCCGGAGGGCTTCTTTTGCCCCATCCCGGCCCTGGGCCAGTTGTTCCCCGTCGTAGCTGAACCAGCTTCCTCGTTTCTGGATGAGATTGTACTCGAGGGCCAGATCGAGGAGCGAACCCACCGAGGAAATTCCCTCATCATACATGATATCGAATTCGGCCTCGGTGAAGGGAGGCGCGACTTTGTTCTTCACCACTTTGATACGGGTGCGATTGCCCTGCACCGTACCGTCGGTGGCCTTGATCTGGCCGATTCGGCGGATGTCGAGGCGAATGGAGGAGAAAAATTTCAGGGCCCGGCCCCCGGGAGTGGTTTCCGGATTGCCGAACATCACCCCGATCTTTTCGCGAATCTGGTTCGTGAAGATGCAGACCGTCTGTGCCTTCGAGATCAGGGCTGTCAACTTCCGCATGGCCGCGCTCATGAGGCGGGCCTGGGTGCCTACCGTGGCGTCGCCGATCTCACCTTCAAGTTCCTGCTTGGTGACCAGGGCGGCCACCGAATCGAGAACCACCACATCAATGGCATTGGAACGCACCAGTGCCTCACAAATCTGGAGGGCCTCTTCGCCGGAAGAAGGTTGCGAAACCAGAAGGTCATCAATGTTCACGCCTAGTTTGCGGGCATACTGCGGATCTAACGCGTGTTCAACGTCGATGAAGGCGGCTAGTCCGCCCCGGCGCTGAGCCTGGGCG
>JAAZXD010000198.1 GCA_014240355.1 Roseibacillus sp.
ATCGTCCTTCAATCTATCTGACTTCAACCAACGGTAGAGAAACTTGTGTTCGCAGAAGAGGACGGGGTCGTCGAGAGCCACTGCGTCAACCAGCATCGAGTAGGCATCGGCAACCGTGGCGGGCGTCACGACCACCAGGCCGGGATAATAGGCATAGACGCTCTCCATCATCTGGCTGTGGAAGGGGCCCGAGCCCGGGGTGCCGCCGCAGGGCAGGCGAACCGTAATGGGAGCGGGAACACCGGTTCGATAAAAGTGGGTTCCCGCCTGGTTGACGATCTGGTTGAAGCCCACCGAAGAGAAATCGGCAAACTGCATCTCTATAATGGGGCGCATCCCTTCAATGGCCGCCCCAACTGCCAGTCCGATCATAGCATCTTCGCTGATTGGGGAATCGATGACCCGTTCGGGGAAAAGATCCTTCAAGCCCCGGGTAGCCTTGAAGGCGCCCCCGAAGTGGCCGACATCCTGTCCGTAAATAAAGACCCGATCATCGGCGGCGAGAAGATCGTGTTGCGCTTCGCGTATGGCATCGATGTAGGTGACTTCTCCCATTACGATTCTTCAGCGAGTTCAGGCGAGGCATAAACGATCCAGTCATCAGCGAACGGATCCGGAGCCGCTTCCTGTTGAGCAAGGGCCACTGCGGTCTGCACTTCCTCAGCGGCCTCCGTCTTCCATTCTTCGATTTCAGGTTCGGTGAGAAATCCCGCCGCGAGCAATTGCTGCTCCGCGACCGCCATGCAATCCCGCCCCAGCGATGAATTCTTCAGGGTCTCGGGGACATAGAATGCGTCGTCGTGCTCACCATGCCCACTCAAGCGGAGCAGGTTGGCTACAACGAGTTGCGGTCCCCCTCCCCCGCGGGCGTCATTCACCGCCTTGGAAACCACCTCCAGCGAGGCAAGGAGATCGGTGCCGTCCACCTCATGCCCCGCGATTCCGTAACCGAGGGCGCGGTCGACCAGCGACCGGCAGGCAAATTGGCGATCGGTCGGAGTGGAGTAAGCGAACTGGTTGTTGGCCACGATCACTACCAGGGGCAGGTTCTCGACCGCGGCAAGATTCATGGCCTCGTGAAAAGATCCGGTGGAACTGGCTCCGTCACCGACGCTGGCTGCCCCCACTACGCCGTCGAGTCTGCCCTGGATTCTCCGGGCGAACAGCATGCCGGCCACCACGGAGACCATTGCACCCAGGTGACTGATCATTGCGGGAAGACCTTCGGTCGGGTGTCCACGGTGAATATTTCCATCCCGGCCTCGTGACGGCCCCTTGATTGAGCCGAGATAGGAGCGGGTGGCATCCAGCATTGGCTCACCAAAGGCCGTGCGTCCGCCCTGGTCGCGGATCAAGGCGCCAAAGATGTCGTGATCCCAGGTGAGGCACGAACCGATGGAAGCGCTCACGGCCTCCTGTCCGGGGCCAATGTAGACCCCCCCCACGATCTTGCCTGCCTTGTAGAGGCTGGCCAATTTAGATTCAAGGGTGCGGGCCGTCACCATGGCGCGAAAGGTTCGCCGAACATGATCCTCCCAGGTCTCCGGCGGGGCAGCGACTCTGGATTCCCTATCAACCTGAGGCACGCCGCACTCTAAGGGGCGTGGGAGCGGATTCGCAACGTGTTTTCCCCGGGGCAACAGGACTCCTGCAAATTCCCGTTGCATGCCCCCTCTCCATCCCCCTAAAACCGCCCCGGATTCCGTATGCACAAACCAACCCTGCTTGTTCTCGCTGCCGGCCTGGGGAGCCGTTATGGCGGGCTGAAACAGATTGACCCCATGGGCCCCCACGGGGAGACCATCCTGGACTACTCGCTTTACGATGCCATTCGCTGCGGGTTTAAGAGGGTGGTCTTTGTGATTCGGGAAGAATTCGCGGAGGCCTTCGAGGCGAGCGTCGGGGCCCGTTTCAAGGATCGGATCGAGGTGGCCTATGCCTTCCAACGCCTCGACGACCTTCCGGCGGGTTTAGCTCCTCCCGAGGCGCGAACAAAGCCGTGGGGCACCGCGCACGCCGTTTATTCGGCCCGCCATGAAGTGAGCGATCCCTTCGTCGCCATTAATGCTGACGATTTCTACGGTCGGGACGCCTACGCCCGGGGAGCTGCCTTCCTCGCCGAGACGGAGCCTGATTCCAGTTGTTATTGCCTGGTGGGATACCATTTGAAGAACACCCTTTCGGAGCATGGCGGAGTGAATCGGGGGGTGACCTCCCATGCGGACGGGCTCCTGAAAGATGTGGAGGAAATCATAAAAATCACGCGTCGGGAGGACGGTCGGTTGCTGGGATCTGCGGCGGACGGATCGGAGCGGGGACTCGCAGAGAATGTTCTGGTCTCGATGAACTTCTGGGGATTCACTCCGGTTTTCTTCACTCAACTCGAAGCGAATCTTCAAACCTTCCTGGAAACCTGCGACGATCCAGCCAGTGGAGAGTGCCATATCCCGACGGTGGCAGATCTTCTGCTCAAGAGCGGAGAGGCTTCCTGCCGGGTTCTCTCCTCCGGGGGATCATGGTTCGGTGTGACTCATCGCGAGGACAAACCCGCGGTGATGAAAACCATCAGTGAACTGGTCACCGCAGGGGAATATCCTTCCCCTCTCGGCTAACAATCTTCCGCCATTGCGAGGTCTTCCCTGGCATTGGGCGCATCCTGTAATCCGTCAGGGATCGCAGGCATGACCGGAGGGTGCTGGAGTCCGCTCAGAAAAAACCCCGGACGGGAATTGTCCGGGGTTTGATGAATCTGGAGGGCGCCAGCTCCCTACATCTCAAGAAACGTGGGCACTTTGCCGGGATTCGCGCCCGTGCGAGGGTTGGCATCGGTTTGGACACCATTGAAGACGCCTCGCTCTGCTGGGGAACCGAGCGAGGAAATTTCATAAACGATCAGTTCGCGGCCCTTGCCTGCATCAACCGTCTTGCGGGTCAGGCGCGTTCCCAGGAGTTGCTCCATCATCTGCACTTCCATGCGGATCGCGCTGGGATAGGTTTCATAGATTGCGGCCATCGGATGATGATACTCCTCTAACCGAAGTCCATCCCTTGCTTCGTAGGTGCACTTGCTGAAACAGCCTTCCGAATCCCGCAATTCGGCGAGCTTGGTTGCCTTCTCAGCGAGGGAAGAGGAACCCCTCATCATCTCACTCCAACGCTGGCGCTGGTCTTCAAAGTGGTGGAACAGCATCTTCTCCGGTGCGGATTCCCCGTAGAGCTGTTTTACTCCCTGTAGAAGCTGAAGAGTCAGCGACGCGCCGGCTTGGGGGAAAAGGTCGTCGCAGGCATCCGTCAGCCGATACAGTTTTTCTGGACGTCCCACCTGGGTGCGAGGAACCCGCCAAGTCTTGAGGTAACCCTTCTTCTCGAGGTTAACGCAGTGTTGTTTAACCCCCATATAGCTCATTTTGAGCTCTTTCGCCAATTCGGAGACGGCCATTCCGTCCGATCGTTTCAGCGTTGCAAGAATTTCGGCGTATGTTGGGCGTGCAATATCACGCAGTGCTTGTGAAAACATGTGTTAAGACTCTATCCTCCTATAGTTAAGACGCCTTAAATGTAAAGTTCTCCGTTTTTTTGTCAACCGACTTTTGACAAGACACTTTTCTTCCGTAAATTCGGCCCCTCTGATGGCCTCCTTTGATTACGACACCGAAGTCAGATTCAGTTCTGCGGCGCCGGGATACTGGTCTGGACGGGATGTCTCTCCCGCCCAGTGGGCGGACTATCGCTGGCAGCTCAAGAACCGGGTGCAGAGCCTGGACCGGATTGAGGAGCACCTGAGGCTCAGCGAGGAGGAACGTTCGGGGATCCTGCTCACCGGAACGAAACTGGCCTCAGCGGTCACCCCCCATTATTTCAACCTGATAGAGGCAGACAACCCCGGTTGCCCCGTCCGCCGGCAGATTATCCCCCGGGTCGAGGAAACCTTTACGGACCCGCACGAGATGACTGATCCCTGTGGGGAGGACAGCCACATGCCCGTTCCAGGACTGGTTCACCGCTATCCGGATCGAGTCCTCTTTCTGGTCACCGACCGTTGTGCTTCCTACTGTCGTTACTGCACCCGCTCGAGGGTGGTCTCGGGGGTGGGCGAGCAACATCTGGAAACTCAGTGGGAGGCGGCCTTCGAGTATCTGGAAAACACCCCGGAGGTCCGTGATGTCCTTCTCTCCGGAGGAGATCCCCTGCTCCTCTCCGACGCCAGACTTGAGCGCATACTGTCCCGGTTGCGCAGGATCGAGCATATCCAGTTTCTGCGAATTGGAAGCCGCTTGCCGGTTTTTCTTCCCCAGCGAATCACTCCGGAACTCTGCAAAATCCTGAGCCGGTATCATCCCCTCTTCCTTTCGATCCATTGTAATCATCCGCGCGAGTTGACGACTGAGGTCCGGGAGGGCCTCGAGCGTCTGGCCGACGCGGGAATTCCGCTGGGAAATCAATCTGTTCTCCTCAGGGGAGTGAACGACAGTGTGGAGGTTCAAAGGGCGCTGGTTCACAAGCTCCTTCTGTGCCGGGTGAAACCCTACTACCTTTACCAGTGTGATCTCATCAAAGGATCGGCCCATCTCCGCACCCCGATCCAAACCGGTCTCGAGATCATTGAGGGTTTGCGCGGCCATACCACCGGATATGCCATCCCCCAGTTCGTGATCGATGCTCCCGGGGGAGGCGGGAAGATTCCCCTCAATCCGGACTATGTGGTCCGTAGCGATGACAGAAATACTCTCCTCCGTAATTACGAGGGAAAGGAGTTCCTTTATCCGGAAGGGCAGGAACTCGGTTCGTTACTGATGTGACCCCGCAGGGGCAGGTCACCTTCCCGACGCCTCCCGAAGGGAGGTATTTTACCTTTCCAAACGATCAGGATCAGCTTATTGTTCGATCCCCACGAACTGGTTCACCCTTCCTGT
This sequence comes from Roseibacillus sp., assembly GCA_014240355.1. Classification (GTDB taxonomy): domain Bacteria; phylum Verrucomicrobiota; class Verrucomicrobiia; order Verrucomicrobiales; family Akkermansiaceae; genus Roseibacillus_B. Next base: position 4,914 of record JAAZXD010000198.1, read on the forward strand.
GAGTGATTTTGCCAAAGCCAAGATTGTCTTCGCCCTCGCCCTGGTAGCCGTTCTCTTTGCTATCCATTCGGTGGTAAGGGACTTCGGTGACGCTGGGTTTTCCTTCTTCGGCACCGTCCTGCAGTTCCGGATGATTTACTTCCTCATGCTCGGTCTGCTGGGTTGCGTGATCTACTTTTACGCGATCGACTTTATCTCCGACAATCCCTTCGGTCTCGCGCATCGCGCGGGAAACTTCTTTTACGCTACCGCCCTGCTTTTTCCACCGGTTTTCGCTATCGTGGCGCTCTCCATCAAGGTGGCCGAAGGCGTGGTCTGGATTTCGAGTTCTCCTCTCGCAGGCGAGATCTCCAAGCTGGCTATCGCCTCCCTTGCCGCCGGAGCAGGCCTTCTTATTGCCAAACTGGCATCTGCCCACATGAATCGCAGGGACCGGGCGGACAATGTGGACCGGATTACTTACCAGTCCAAGGCACACTTTCAACGCGCGGAGGAACTTATGGGGGCCGGGCATCATGATCTGGTGGCTCTGGAGGCCTACCGGTGCATTGAAAGCGCTTTGCAGCGAGCCCTCCTGGACGACAACGTTCATGTCGGCAGTAACCGCGCCAATCAACTCATTCCCCTCGCGGCGCGTGCTGGCATCATTCCGGAAAACTGCGTGGGAATCTTCCACGAACTTCGTATCGCGCGCAATCGCGCCGTCCACAGTTGCGACGAGTTCACCGACAGGGACGCGTCATGGTTCCTCGACACCACCCGCCGGATGCTCAGTTCCATCCGTGCGACACGGAGGGAGGAACAGGACGGGCCGTTTGCCGAAGTGGCTTCATCATGTCGGGAGAAGGAGGGACACGATCTGCCTCAACAGCAGGAAGGAAAACCTGTCCCCCTGCCCCAGAATTGATCAGCGCAGGGCCAGATAGCACACGTAACTGGCATACACGGCGAGCAGGAGCCCTCCCTCCCCGAGCGCAAGCGTCCGCCGCCTCCAGAGCAAGGGCAAGAGCGTGACAGTGAGCGCCAGCATGACCCAGAGATCCAAGTCCTTCAGTTCAGGCGTGCGCGTCAGGGGGGAAACGGTAGCGGTCAAGCCAACCACGCAAAGGATG
>JAAZXD010000199.1 GCA_014240355.1 Roseibacillus sp.
AAGAGGAGGCCGGGGGACTGTGGGAGCAGGGAGGCCGAAGACACGATGGCGTGGCCCTTCTCCTTGAAGAAGTCCAGGAAGCTCTGGCGGATTTCCGCGGCGGTCATGAGGCGGGGATTTGGACCCGCATTCGAAGCCCTTAGCAAGGCCGGAGATACCGCAGGCCCCAAGTCTTGGGGCCTGGGGAAAGCCCCTGCCCTTGGGAGAGCAGGGGCCGGAAGGGAGCGCAGACCCACCATCTCAGCCCGGAACAACAAACCAAACTTCCGGGCGCCTCCCTCAATTGGGGAAGAAAGGGAAGGAATTCCCCTCGTTAACGTCTTCCGTGGGGTTACCATGGGCAAGGCGCCCTCATCAGCCCCTGGAGAGAGGTTGACGGCGATGGCAACCTCCTTTAAGCTGATTCTCCCGAATCCCCTTCATGAAAAAAGAGTCTTATAGAAGCGCCCTGGCGGCGCTCCTTCTCCTTTTCGGCATTACCCCTGCATCCGCTGATTCGGTCGCCCGGATGTGGAACGAGCAGAATCTCGCCGCGGTACGGCTCTCCTTCCCCGATCCGCCTGTCCACGCCCGCAACCTCTTCCACGTCTCGGTGGCGATCTATGATGCCTGGGCGGCCTATGACCCGATTGCGGTGGGCTACCTGCACCGCGAAAGCGCGACCTCGGGCGATGTGGCGGCGGCCCGACACGAGGCGGTCAGCTATGCGGCCTACCGGGTGCTCAGCCACCGCTACAATACCGTCAAGCACCCCAACACGCCGGTGGCCAATGCCCTGCAGGCGCAGAACCAGTTCGATATCCTGTTAACCATCCTTGGCTACGATCAGAACATTACCACGACAACAGGCGACACGCCCGCGGCAGTGGGCAACCGGGTGGCCGAGACGATCATCACTTGGACTGCGAACGATAATTCCAACGAAGCCGGCGGTTATACCGACAACACTTACGCGCCGGTCAATGCGCCCCTGATCCTGGAGTTCGCGGGGACGACCATGAACGATCCCAACCGCTGGCAACCGCTTGAATTCGTGGAGGCCTTTTCGCAGACCGGCCAGCCCCTGACGTTCACGATCCAGGAATTCATCGGGTCACACTGGCGCGAGGTCTGGCCCTTTGCCCTCAGTCGCGAGCCTGCCGTGATGCTCTATTTCGACCCGGGCGGCCCCCCGCAGCTGGAAGGCGATGGCGACGAGGAATACAAGGCGGGGAATGCAGAAGTGATCCGTTACAGCAGCCTGCTCGATCCAGTCCAGGCTCCGCAGAAGGATTATTCACCGGGCACCATCGGCAACAATCCCTTGGGAACGAACGACGGGACAGGCTACGCAATCAACCCGGTCACGGACGTGGCCTACGCTCCAAATCTGGTGAACGAGGCGGATTTTGGACGGGTAATAGCGGAGCACTGGGCGGACGGCCCGAACTCGGAAACCCCTCCCGGGCACTGGAACGTGATTGCCAATGAAGTGGTTGACCACCCGTCCTTTGAACGGCGGTTCCTGGGCACGGGTCCGGTGATAGAGGAACTTGAGTGGGACGCGAAGATGTATTTCCTCATCAATGCCTCGGCGCATGACGCGGCGGTGGCGGCCTGGACCTGCAAGCGCGAGTACGATTACGTGCGACCGATCAGCAGTATTCGCTACATGGGCGGTCACGGGCAGTCGAGTGACCCTGCCGGCTCCTCCTACAACGAGGAAGGCCTGCCCTTGGTGCCGGACCTGATCGAGGTGGTGACTGCCAGCACAACCCAGGCGGGCCAGCGGCATGCCCATCTTGGGCCGGGGGCGATCGGCAGGATTGCGGTTCGTGCCTGGCAGGGGGAACCGGCTGATGTCGAGACCCAGATCGGGGGAGTAGACTGGATCCTGGCGGAAGAGTGGGCTCCCTATCAACGCGACACCTTCGTGACCCCCGCCTTCGCGGGGTATATCTCAGGGCACAGCACCTTCAGCCGGGCGGCGGCTGAAGTCCTTGTTCGGCTCACTGGAAGCGAATTCTTCCCGGGCGGGATTTTATCCCACCAGGTGGCGGCAGGCGAATTGGAGTTCGAGGCCGGACCAACCACGAACGTAGAGCTGCAATGGGCCACCTATTATGATGCGGCGGATCAGGCGGGCATTTCGCGCCTTTACGGAGGAATCCATGTGCCAGTCGATGACGGACCAGGCCGGATTGTGGGGTCGGAGTGTGGGATCGCTGTTTGGAAACTTGGGATCAAGTATTTCGACGGGAGCATCCTGGAGGAACGTCCAAGGTTGACGGTGACGCAGCTAACGAACTCCCAGTTCCGGCTCGATTGGACCCAGCACCGTGGCCTTTTCTACAAGGTGCGACGTAGCAGCGACCTGCAGGGCTTTACGGATGAATTTCCCTTGGTACGGGCGTCAGAGAATCGCGCGTCCTACACGATTAACCTTCCCCTTCCCAGCCCTGCTCGGGAGTTCTACCAGGTAGAACAGTCCGAATAACAATGACGCGTCGTCTGATCGTCATGCGCCACGCCAAGAGCTCGTGGAACAGCCCGGCCCACTCGGATCACGAACGGCCGCTTAACGGCCGGGGCCGCAGGGACGCGCCAAAGATCGGGGCCGCTCTGGTGGAGCGGGGATGGACGCCCGAACTTGTCCTGAGCAGCGATGCGCAGCGAACGCGCGAAACGTTTGTGGGAATGAGCGAGTTTTTCCCCTCCGCGGTGGAGGCGCGTTATCTCCCGTCCTTTTATCACGCCGGTCTGGGCGCGGCGCAGGGCGAACTGCCTGCCGTGCCCGATCAAGTGGCGTGTCTTCTCGTGCTGGGGCACAATCCCGGATGGGAGGATCTGGTGGACTGGCTGGCGGGAGAGGACATCGTGATGAAGACTGCGAACGCGGCTCTTCTCTCGCTTGATCTGGAGAGCTGGAGTGCCGCCCTTCAACCGGGGAAGTGGAAACTCGAGGATGTGATCCGCCCGCGGGAGCGTTAACCCAGATTCCGCCCTGCGAATTAGCAACCCGACATCCCGGGGTTGCGTTTGCCTGAAGCCCTCTGACTGCGGCCAGGGCGCCCCGGCCTCAGTAAGCACCGGCGTTATAGAGCTGACCGTTGAGGTCCTCCTTGCCGATAATGCCGAGCCTGCGCTCCAGCGCCCGGCCGTTTTTCTGGTCGAATTCCCTGACGGCGACTCGGCCCGCCCCTTCACTGGTCTTCATGGTAGCGGGTTCCAGAATGCGGCGCCATTCAAAGTAATAGTAGGCGTCATCCCACTTGGCGAGGGCGACATGATCCTGAGGCTGCAGGCCGCCGGCCCGGGCATGGACCACTTCAAAGGAGATCACCGGGTAGGGGTTCGGGCGGCGTTTCTTGAACAGGAAACAACCGGGAAGGGTGAGGAGGGTCAGGATGATGAGCAGGAGTCTCATCACCGGGAATCTAATCAGCTGCCTTCCAGCCGGTCGAGGGGAATTCGGCGTTGCGGGCTTGCGGACCGGGTGGTGGGATGATTTCTTTCCGCGCTGCGGCCAGGTTGATGCATCTTCGCTTTACAGAGGAAGAACTCGGCGTGCTGATCGATATGATCAGTCTCGCAGCCGAGGTCGCGTCCCTGAACCGACGATCCGGGGCGAAGGAGCGGTTTGGGAGTTTTGAAGAGTTGGAGAATACCATTCTCGAGAAGGTCACTCACCTCGGATTCGGTGATATTGTCGAGTTTGATGAAGCTCAGCAACGCTACCGGGTCACCACCGATTACCTGACCCGGTCCTTTGTGCAGGAATCGCTTGATGAAATGCGCAACGAGATTTTCTGGGAAGAGCTGACCCTGCGCCTCGCCGAACGCGATGTGATTCGCAAGATAGGCCTGCCTGCTTGGAACTCTCTGGACGAGAAGGCGCGCCGGGAGCGCACCAGCTCCATTGAGAAGAGTTACTGGGAGGAATTCACCAAATGCGGGATCGATACCCTGCATTTGATTGCGAGGTTCGAGACGGGCTAGAGAGCCCCGGGGGTTCAATTTCGAATGTAAGCGAAGCAGATCTGAAAACCGGATCCGAAATCCAATGTCGCCCCTCATCCAGAAGCGCAAGCAGCACTATCCGGTCTCGAGCTTCCTTCTGCAGTACCTGCAGCACTTCGGACGGCGCTCCGAGATTCCACTCATTTACGACGATCTCCTGCGTTTTTCGGAGGCCATTCCCTATGAGGACCCAAGCGGGGAAGAAACGCTCTGGCTCACCGTTTCCTTTCAGCCGGAGGTCATGGAGGACCTGCGGCCCAAGCTCACCAAGATCTATGCTGTCCTGAAGATCGGAGGGGACCTTTCGCTTGTGGAGCACCTCAACGTGGAACGGATCGATTTTGGTGAGTTCGGCAACTCGCGACCCTTCCGCGTGAGGATTACAAACCAGTTCAACGGCAACTCGGACTACTACTACGTCAAGATTGCGGACGCCAACCGTATCTACGGGCTGGAACTGGAGCACATCCTTTCGCCCAATCGGATCAATTATCTTGTCAACGGCAACACCCTGATTGAGGAGCACATCGCGGGAGTGCCCGGGAATGTCTTCATCAAGGACTACCTGGAGGAAGAGGAACTCAACAAGGTACGGGTTGCGAAGGAATTCGTAAAGTTCGGGGAGCGCTGTTTTCTCCGTCTGCTGGGCGACATGCGCAGCGTAAACTACGTGGTCGACATCACCCCGGATTTCGAGGAGGTCCAGTACCGTGTGCGGCCGATTGACTTCGATCAACAGTGTTACGAGGGAGCCCTCGGAGTTTATCGGGCCCACCACTTCCCGGACAACAAACCGGTAGATGAGTTGGTGCGCCAGCACCTCAACCCGACCACCATCCTGCAGTATCGCAGCGAGGAGCGGAGCCAGATGGCCCGTCGGTTCCGAGCCTCCCGTGTCCGCCTCAAGGGGGTCCTCAAAACGATGCGGAAGGACACCATCGCCCCCCTGGAGAAATTAGTCGAGCTGCGTGCTGCTCTTGGGGAGCGGTATGGCACTCAGGCCTTCGAGGCGTGTGAGACGATGGGCGACCTTACCGCCCGGCACTTGCAGTTCATGCTGGAGTAGCGGACCAGCCCTTTGCCGGAAACCCCGGGGGAAGAATCCGGGGCAGGTGCTTAGAGCTTGTCGAGGTCTTCGTCTGATACCGGAGGCATAAGCGCGATGACCATGGCGTCACGCTGGCTTTGCACCATAAGAGCAGCCAGCCGCCTCCCTCGGGTGAGCTGGGCCGGATTGAGGTTGGCGATTTCGCCATCGAGAAGGGTCTGCAGGCGGGCAAGGGAGGGAAGTTTCTGAGCCTCCATTTCGATTTTCTGGCGAAGGTCCCGTCGGAACTCCATCCGTCGTTGCCGGAAAAACTGGAAGAAGGAAACGTCCTTCATGATGTCGGGGCGGGCCTTCTTGGCGGCGTTCCACTCGAGACGGAATTGCTTTTTCTGGCCTTTGAGATCCTGCAGGAGCTTGATCAGGTCGGCGGGAATTCCCGGTGGTGGGCGGGTGCCCCAGGCGGCTTGCCAGTAGGCCTGGAGGGAACCCGGGTTTTCAGCGAGGAGCCGGTCGCCCTCTGCCTTCTTCCAGTTTACGAAGATGTGAAAAAGAGCGGCATGAAGAACATTAGCAAAGTGAAGTTCTTCCGCTGAGGCCTCCTGCATCCTGGCAGGGTCGATTTCTGGAATCTCCTTGCGGAACTCCGCCATGCCCCCCAGGGGCTGGACCGCTTCCAGCAGCAAGCTGCGTTCTCCCTTTTCATCGGGATACCCCTGGCCGGCGAGGAGGCCGGTCTCACGCTGGAGGCGCAGCCAGCTACCGTCGTCGAGGACAAACTCCACGGTTTCGGCCAACTCCCGGACTTCCGCTACCCGGGAGGGGGCAATATGGGAGAACGGGGGAGATTGGTTGGCCCGGATGGCGGCGAGGAAGACGGCAATGGTTTCTTCGCCAAGATGAATCACCGGGACCAGGACCGGGCGGCGAGAACGGGCGGGGC
>JAAZXD010000019.1:0-4753 GCA_014240355.1 Roseibacillus sp.
GTCTCGATCGAGTCAGTCCGGTCGGGCTCCTGTGCGCAGGCAGCCGCGATCTCAACATTGTACCCAGCCTCTCGCGCGACATCGTCCTGCAGTGGCTCCACCAACTCCGCCACTTCGAGTTTACCGAAGGAACCGCTCTGGGCGACCGCCTCCTCGCCCTCGAACCGTCCCTCAAGCAACGCGCCCTCCTCTTTGTCATCTCCGACCTACATGACCCCGACGCGCTCCGCGCGCTCAAGCTCGTGGGAGCACGTCACGACACCGTCGTCATCCTCATGCGCGATCCCGCTGAAGACAGTCTGCAGGGCGCGGGATTTTTTCGCGGACGGGAAGTCGAGTCGCGCCGCACCTTCACCACCTCGGGAGGACGCCCGCTGACCGACACTGTCGAGCTCCTCGCCAGCCTGAAGCGCTCCGGCCTCGATCATTTTCTGGTCCGCACCGACCGCTCCTTCCTCGGCGCGCTACGCGTCTTCCTCCAATCCCGTGGTCTCCTCACCCGGCGTGGTTGATAGCCATTACCGTAGCTGCGGCGTCTCGTCGCGAGCCGTTCCGGGGGCCTCCCGGCGCGAGGGTCCTTCATTCTTGTTCCTCCTCTCGCTCCTCCTCTCAGCATTCGCCACCGCGGATCCGCCCGAATCCCCCACCGTCCGGGTCGGAATGCCGCTCACTCTTACTGACATCTACATCCCGGGAGGAGAGGCCAGGCCCAAGCCCCGGCCCAACCGCGAATCTCCTCTTGTCATCCGCCTCCTCGAGGTCAAACCCGCGCAGGACGGCAAGCGCTACGACCTCGAAGTCTACGGGCTGGAGACCGGCCACTACGACTTGGCCACCTTCCTCGAAGCGGTCGATCCGGCCAACCCCCCAAAGTTTGCCACGATTGCGCTCACCATCACCACCGAACTGCCTCCCGGTCTCCCCCCACCTACCGAGCTCTCCGCCAACACGCCCAAGAAGCTGGGAGGCTACAAGCTTGCCCTCTGGGTCCTGGGAATCCTCTGGGTTCTCGTCCTCGTCGTTCTGATCTTCTGGAGACGCAGAAAGGCCGCCGAGACCGCCGCCCCCGAAGTGCCTGCCACCCTCGCGGAACGGCTCCGCTCTCTCCTCCGCGAAGCCTCGCAGGGCAATCTCGATGGCAACCAGAAGGCTTCCCTCGAACGCCTCATCCTCGGCCACTGGCGCCAACGTCTTCCCGAATTGGCAAGTCATCCTCCCGCCGAGGCCCTCGCCACCCTCCGCCATCACCAGGAGGCCGGTCCCTTGCTTCTGCAGCTCGAGCAGTGGCTCCATAAGCCGGGGGTGGAAACCTCGAGTGACCGCATTGATGAATTGCTAGCCCCTTACCGGGGATGAGTGAACAGTGTGCCGTAACCAAGGTGCCGACTCTCGTTCATGAGGACGGAGTGCGCTCCCCATCTGATTTCTGTTCGCTCCATCCTGATTCCTGAAGAAATGCTCTTCGCCCGCCCCATCCTCCTCCTTCTCCTCCTCATCCCGGCCTTCCTGCTGGTGATGCAGTGGAAGTTGAAGGCCCGGGCGGTTCCCCTCCCCTTCGATCACCGGCCACACCACCATCGATTCTTCCTCGCTTGGATGCTCGACGCCGCCGGCTCCCTCCCCGCCCTGGTGCTCGCCGTGGTGGTCATCATTCTGGCCGGCCCCCGCCGTTTTGAACAGCCGAAGACCGAGCAGGAAATGACCAACATCCAGTTTTGCCTCGATGTCTCCGGTAGCATGAACGCCTCCTTCGGCTCCTCCACTCGCTACGACGGCGCCATGAAAGCCATGAACGAGTTTCTCACTTACCGGAAGGGCGATTCATTTGGCCTCATGGTCTTTGGCGGTCATTACATGCAGTGGGTTCCGCTCACTACCGACGTCTCCGCCTTTGAGTGCGCCCTGCCGTTCCTGCGTCCCACCAATCTGCCCAAGTGGTTCCATGGAGGCACCTTCATTGGCAAAGCCCTCCGTCAATCGGAGAAAGTCCTCCTCAAGGAGGACGAAGGAGACCGCATGATCGTCCTCTTTTCAGACGGAGCCAGCTTCGACCTGCGCAACGGGGAGGACGTCAAGGTCGCGCAGAGTCTCAATAGCAACAACATCACGGTTTACGCCATCCATGTTGCGGAAGGATCTGCTCCAGCGGAGATCGCCGTCATTGCCTCGATTACTGGCGGGGCAGTGTTTTCCGCAGGCGACCCCAAGGCCCTCGAAGCCGTCTTCCAGCGTATTGATGCCATGCAACAGGCCTCCATCAAGCGCCTCACCCCCGATCCCGTCGACAACTTCAAACCCTTCTCCATCGCCGCTCTCTCCCTTGGCGGGCTCTGGCTCCTCACCTTGTTCGGGTTCAGGTACACCCCGTGGTGATGAACCGCTCTGCACGGGCACTGAAATCGATGACACGCCACCGATCGACGAATTTTCCACTCTCCATCCGCACACCGCTAGAACGAAAACGAACGTTCAGAATTCGGACCGCTCTCCTCTCAATCTGAACACCCCTTCCCCTTCCCTCTCCCATCAATCACGCCATCCCCATCCTGGCTGCAGCAGCTGCCCTCGTCCTCGCCGCGGGTGCCGAAGCCATGCACTACAGGCGCACGCGCCGAGTCGCCCGTCTGGCCTTTGGCCCGCATGAGCGTCCCGCCTTCTGGGCATGCTTTGCTCCGCTCATCCGGGTGGTCGCCCTTGCCCTCCTCGTCTGGGGGCTGACCGTCCTTTGTCTTCTTCCACCCAAAGTGCATCGCGCCAAGCTGGTGGACTTTGAACCTCACGAACGCCGCCACATCCTCCTCATGCTCGACGTCTCTCCGTCCATGCGCCTGCAGGATGCCGGCAGCAACCGCTCGCTCAGCCGCACCAAGCGTTCGTCCGCCGTCATCCAGTCCCTGCTCAAGCGCGTCTCGGACGAGAAACTCCACATCACGGTGGTGGCCACCTACAATGGAGCAAAGCCGGTCGTCCGCGAAAGCCGCGACCGCGACCTTCTCATCAACATCCTCAGTGATCTTCCCATGAGCGCGGTCTTTCCCACCGGCAAGACCAAGCTCTTCGACGGACTCGAAGAAGCAGCCAGAATCGCACGGGACTGGCCTCCCAATTCCGCAACCCTTCTCGTCCTCAGTGACGGGGACACCGTGCCCTCCACCGGCATGCCCAAGATGCCGCCCTCGATCGGAGGGTCTCTCGTGATCGGGGTGGGCGATCCGAAGAAGGGGACCTTTATCGACGGGCGCCACTCCCGTCAGGATGTCGCCACTCTCCGCCAGATCGCCCACCGCCTCGGGGGGGAATATCACGACGGAAATCTCAAGCACATCCCCACCGCCATGCTGCGCCGGGTGGGGAGCCTCAAAGTCGCTGGCGAGCGCTTTCAGCTCACCCTGCGGGAATACGCCCTCATTTCTTGCGCGATCTCGGCCTTGGGACTCGCTTTCCTACCGATCATGCTGCATTTATTCGGGTCAAGCTGGAATCCGGGACCTGCTCCCGAGACCACCGTCACTGTCTAAAACATCGATGAAAACTCTCCTCATCACGCTCTGGTGCCTCCTTCCCATCGGCCTCGCGGCTTTCCACTTCGGCCCCGGGCAGGACCTGCTCAAGTTCGATGATACCGAGGCGCAGCTGGCTCAAGCACGCGAGGCGGTCGCCAATGAAGAGTGGGGCGAGGCCGTGGAGACTTACCAGGACGCCCTCGCCAAGTTGCCCAGGCAGGAGAAGCAACTCGCGTACCAAATCCGTCTTGAGACTGCGAAGGCCATGATGCTCAACAAGCAGCTTCCCACCGCGCGTCAGGACTTGGCCAAGCTCGTCACTGATCTCGACAACGATGAGGCCGCGCCGCAGAAACTTCGCGACGCCGCACGCTCGGCCCTCGCCAATGCGCGCTACTACATGACTTACCTCATGAAGCTCGAAGGTCTCCCCGATACCGCGTGGGAACCCGAAATCGAAGCCGCGCGCCAGGAATACAAACTGCTCGCCACCTCGGCTGCCAATTCGGAACTCGCCAAGCGATCCGCCGACGATCTTGAGTCTGCAATCCGGCTTGCTCGCATGGATCCCGCCGAACTTTATGGCTTGCCGATACCGAGCCAATGACGAGGCTGCTCTTCGGGGGGTCCCCCGAAACGTAGTGCCAGTTCCGGCAAGTTGAAGGATTCGCGCGGCACGGGCTCTGGGCCTCCACCCGACGGCTCCGGTTCCTGAGCTCGAGCTCTCATTCCATCCGGTCCCCCCACCCGGCACCACTCTGTACCTTCGTCCCTGTAACCGTATCTTCCCATGCGCTTCCCCGTCACCACCAGCCTTCTTGCGGCTCTTTTTTTAAGCGTTCCCGCGTTCGCGCAGAGCATCGCCCGAGCCCCCTCAACCTCCGGTTCGATCGTCCTGCCGGGCAACGTGCCGCCGGAGATCGCACCCCAGCAAGGCAGACCTCCCGGCGCCCCCGTCCCGGGACAGCCGGCTCGCAGTCGACAACTCACCCCCGAACAGGAGCGCACCATGATGCTGCAACAACTTCTCATCGATCGCAGCACATCGGGGATTCTGCAAGCGCGCCTCCAGGACTCTCGCCCTCCGGAAGAGGCCAAGTCCCCGCCACCACCTCAAGGCCCCGACAAGTTGCTCCCGCCGGAATCGTTTGACTCTCCGACTCCCGCGCAGCAAAAGCAACTCAAGGCCGCAGGCAAGCGCAAGCAGTACAAAATGGACGTCGAGAACTTCCGACTCAACGTGGTCATGG
>JAAZXD010000019.1:4763-15681 GCA_014240355.1 Roseibacillus sp.
CAAGTGGACCGAAGTCCGTAGCTTCCTGGATTCCCTTCCCGAGAACGACGCCCAAAAGGCCTACAAGCGCGTGCTCTCGCAGCTCGGTTCCCCGGTCAAGGTCAACCCCCGTCCCGAACTCGCCCTCCTCGGAGCAAAGGCGCACTCCCAGGATCAGTATCTGCGCCCCGAAGAGATTCTCGCCCTCTCCGACATTTCCCGCAAGGAACCCGATCACGAGGCCCTCAAGCAACTCGCCAAGCTGATTTCCAAGACCGCGCCGCCGCCCGAATCCTTCTTCGCCATCCTTCGCAACGGAACGCGCTATTTCGGCACCACTGATCTGGAGACCCGACGCCGGACCGCGGAATTTCTCCTCAATGGCGGCCTCCTCGACCAGTCTGCCGAGTATCTCCCGGACATGGAGGCCGCGCGCGAGTCGAAGGAAATTCCGGCCCTCAACTTGATCGCCCGCTTCCACGCAGAATCCTTCAAGGCGGACAAGGGCAGGAACCACCTCCCGATCGCCTGGTCCCTTTGCCTGGAAATCCTCGGGAACAAGGAAGCGCCCATCAACGAGCGCGGAGAAGCACTCTACCGCGCCCTCGCCCTGGTCCCGGAGCTCGAGGACGAGTCCGGCAAGGCCTGGCTGCAGAAGACCTTCACCAATCCCAAGGGCGAAGGCTTCGAGATCCTCACCGCAGTGGGCACCCTCTCTTCGCAAAGCCGCCAGATGACCGGTTCCGCCTTCCGGCTCGAACAACTCAAGCTCCAGGCCGCCGCTGGCAGGGCCCTCCTCGGAACCGAGAGCGTAAATCTCGCGGCCTGGACCGAGACCCTCACGGTCTATGCCCTGAACTGGATCCACGAAGCGAAGTACTCCTATCAGCGCGACCAGAACACCTCGATGCGCCCGCAGATGCAGCTCGATCCCTTCGGTAATCCCTTCTACGTGCGACGCCAGGTGAGCTACGACGGGCGCGGCCTCGCACCCATCCCTGTGGGCGATCTGTTAGAGTGTAACCCCGGCGGAAAGTGGCTTGCCACCATCGACGAAACGATCCGCCTCGACTGCATGGCCCTGATGGCCCGTCTCTATCTCAAGATGAAGGAGGAAGGGGAGGCCTTCCCCATCCTGCAGTCGCTGGCGAAGATCCGTCCGAAACAAGTGGAAGATCTCGTCCGCGAAATGATCTCGGTCTGGGCCACCAATCACAACCCCAACCAGTCGAGCCGCTACCGCTCCAGTTATTATTATTATTACGGGGCAAACCGCCGCGCCGAAACGATTCCCCTGACCCGCTCCAAGCAGGAACGCAACTTGCGTGAACTCGCGAAGCTGGTCGCGCAAGTAGGCACCCTCAAGCTCGAGGCCTCCTTCGAAGAAGAGTTTTCGGACGCCTTCATCCAGGCCCACAGCCAGGCGGAAGTCTGGCGGGTGGAAGCCCTGGTCGCGGTCTTTGGCGAACTCGATGCCCTCGACACCAAGACCATCGCCGCCCTCTTGCGCCGCATGCGCACGAACCTCGCGACCCTCTGGCCCAATCCCAAGATCCAGGAGAATTACAAGACCAAGCGCCGCGACAAGGAGCTCGCCCTGCACGTCCTCAAAGGCTACCGCGCTGCCAAGGGCGTCGCCTCCGCCGCCCTCGCCCGCGAGCCCGAGAACTGGCCTCTCCAGGTCCAACTCGCCTCCCTTCACTACGAGCAGAGCAACTACGAGTCCTCCCTCACTCCCCAGTCCGACCACAGCACCACCAAGCGCGCCAGCTTGGACGGATTGGCAGCGGCGAGCCAAGCCTATGCCGCCACCCTGCCCCTGGAAGACGACAAGGAGGAGTCCACCGAGGTGTTTGAAACGTGGCTCTTCGCTGCCCTGGGCTCGCCCGATCTCGGGGCCCTCAAGGCTCACCATCAACCGGTGCCCTCCGAATTCGCCAGGATCAAGGCCGCCCTCGCCGCGCTCCCCGGGGACACTGTCGAACGTCACCTCGATAAATTTGCGACGACCATCAACAACCGTCTCGCCAACGTTTCGCCCGACCTCAAGTACCGCTATCTCGGCGCCGCCCTGCAGATCATCGGTGAGCACGAGCGCATCAAGAGCGCCACCGACGTCTACCAGTATTACCAGGACCTCATCACCGAAATTGAGTTGGACGCCAGCATCGATGGCCCCGACACGGTGGGCTCGACTGCTCCTTTCGGCCTCTACGTCAACCTTCGCCACACCAAGGAGATTGAGCGCGAGTCCGGGGGCTTTCAGCGCTATCTGCAGAATCAGAACAACACCTCGTTTTCCTACAACTACGGACGCCCGACCGAAGACTACCGCGACAAGTTCGAGAAGGCCGCGCGCGGAGTTCTCGAAGAACATTTCGAAGTCCTCTCCCTTACTTTTCACGAGTCCAAGATCGTATCGCGCAGCGACCCCGTACTCGGCTGGCGGGTCACCCCCTACGCCTACTTCCTCCTCAAGTGCAGGGGCCCCGAAGTGGACAGCATCCCTCCGCTCTCCATCGATCTCGATTTCCTCGACACCTCCGGCTATGTGGTCCTGCCCATTTCCACCTCTGCCCTTCCCATCGATGCCTCCAAGCCATCCCAGGCGCGACCCGTGCGCGACTTGAAGGTTGCCCTCACTCTCGATGAACGGACCGCGGAAGAGGAGGATAGCCTCCACCTCGATGTGAAAGCTTCGGGTCACGGGCTCATTCCACCCTTGGAAGTTCTGCTCGATCTCCCGCCCGCCGGCTTCACAATTGCCGACACCGAAGACCGCGAACTTCTCATCGAGGAACTCGATGCCGAAACCGATGACGGTGCGCCCCTCTCAACCCACGAGTGGCGCGTCAAGCTCGTTCCGGAAGGAGACCGCGCCCCCAAGGAGTTTACCTTTCCCTCCGTGCAGGTCGAGACCGCGGAGGAAGAGGGACTGACCCTGCAACGCTACGAGGATGTCGACCTCGTTTCCGTTCCCGCCACCGTCACCCTCGGCGCCAGGATGGGCCGTGGCTTCAACCCGTGGCTCCTCCTCCTTATCATTCCAGCCCTGGCCCTCCTCTCCTTCGTCCTCCGGTTGGTTCTGCGCCGCAGCGGACCGTCTCCGGTCCCCTACACCGGGCCAGACGTCCCCTCCACCCTCACCCCAGTCACACTCCTCGCCTTCCTTGAGCGGCTCCGCGCCTACGAGGGACTAAGCAAGGATCGACGTAGAGCTCTCGAATCCGAGATCACCCTCCTGCAAGACCGCTTCTTCGGACCCGGACAGGAGAGCGAGGCCACCACCGATCTCCACGAAATCGCCCTCAAGTGGAAGCCCGCCGCTTAGACTGGTTGCCGGCCAGCGGTCTAACTTGAGGCTTCCGGTTTCGGCTCCAGGATGCCCTTCTCTCCTTCGCTCTTCGCGATCACCACCGCTGCGCAGGAATCGCCAAGCACATTGACTGCGGTACGGCTCATGTCGAGCAGGCGATCGACAGCGAGCAGGGTCATGATCGCGATCTCCGCTCCCGGGATCCCGGAGTTCAGGAGAATGATGAAGATCGCCACCAGGCTCGCCGAAGGAATTCCCGCCACCCCGATACTGGTGAGCAGGGCCGCCAGCACCACCACGAACTGCTGGCTGAGATCCATCTGGAATCCCACCACCTGTGCCACGAAGATGACCGCCACGCACTCATAGAGCGCAGTGCCGTTCATGTTGACCGTCGCGCCAAGCGGAAGGGTGAAGCTGGCGATCTTCTTGGAAACACCGGCATTGTCCTGAACACAGCGCATGGTCACCGGCAGAGTAGCGGAAGAGGAGGCTGTGGAAAAAGCGGTCAGAAGGGCGGTCCGCATGGCCCTGAAGTGCGCCAGCGGGCTGACCTTTCCCACGTAGCGCAGGATGAGTGGCATGATCACCACAAAGTGAATGAGGAGGGATGTCAGCACCGTGAAGAAGTACTTGCCAAGAACCAAGAAGATCTCGCCGCCCGACTTGTAAACCACGGGAAGTAACAGCGCGTACACCCCGATCGGAGCGAGCGCCATGATCCAACGCGTCAGCAGGATCATGACATCATTCAGCGATTGAAAGAACTCCCGCATGGTCCCCATGCTGTCCACGGGCAATCGCGTGATGGCCACCGCAAAGAGAATGCTGAAGAAGATCAGCCCCAACATCGCACGGTTGTCCGAGGCCGCCTTCATCACATTGGCGGGAATCATCCCCTTGACGAAATTGGCCATCAGCTTGAAGAATCCGCCCGATCCGGGCCCGATGCCTTCGGCCTCGGCCTTTGCTGCCGCGACCTTCTCCTTGTCGGTCTCCGAAGCACCCTCGAATTGATCCTTGAATGCTTTCTCGATGGTCTCATTCGGCTCGCCGTCAGTGAGTCCCGGCTTGATGAGATTGACCATGGACAGCCCCACCAGAATCGCGAAGAGGCCGGTGAACGCGTAGAAGCCGGCTGTCTTCCCGAGCATGCGCCCAAATCCCTCCATCCCGTGCAGGCTCGCAATACCCGCCACTACCGAGGAGACAATCAGGGGCACGATGATCATCTTCAACAGGTTCATGAAGACGTCCTTGCCGAGGAATTCAAAGGTCTTCACCGCACCTGAGACGAATCCCGAAGCCCCCGACCCGTTCCCATTATCGATACTACGAAACAGGAAGGCAGTCAGCGTCGCCAGGACCAGCGCCGCGAGGATTTGCCAGTGCGGCTTGATCTTCGTCATCCTCGGCATCCTACCCAAATTCGGACCCTGCGGTCAAATCCTCCCGTCAGATCCGCGATGTCACCACGATCAGGAATCAACCTTTTGTCGCCGGGAATCGAAATCCCTCCCCCTGCCAGCGCTTCGGTGGAGCGGACTTTGGAAGCCATCGTCTTCGCACGCCGATCGCCCACTCCGGGCTGACTGGGAAGTTTCCCTAATCTCTTCTTTCAGCCGTGCCACCATTGCCGGCTTGGCAATCCGGCGCTATACGAAGTCGATGTCACGCCCGGTCCGCACCCGCTTCGCTCCCTCACCCACCGGCTATCTCCATGTTGGAGGGGCCCGAACCGCGCTTTTCAACTGGCTCTTTGCCCGCCAGCACGGGGGTGCCTTCATTCTCCGGGTGGAAGACACCGACGAGGCCCGCAACACCAGGGAGGCCCGGGACGCTATCTTCAACGGGATGCGCTGGCTGGGCCTGGACTGGGATGAGGGCCACGGGGCCGGCGGCGCCTGTGGGCCCTACTTCCAGTCGGAGCGCTCGGAAATTTACGAGAGATGGTTTGAGAAACTGCGCACGTCCGACCGTGTCTACCAGGACGAAGGAGCCTGGCGCTTCCGCTTCGAACGCAGACCGGTCACCGTGCACGACCTGGTGTGCGGCGAAGTCACCATTGACTACCGTGACGAGTCCAACACGCCCGATATGGTAGTGCGGCGCTCGGATGGCTCCTTTGTCTTTCATTTTGTCAACGTGGTGGACGACATCGAAATGGAAATGAGCCACGTCATCCGTGGTGAGGATCACCTCATGAATACCCCCAAGCACCTCCAACTCTTCGAGGCGCTGGACCAGCATCCGCCCGCCTACGCACACATCCCGTTGATCATGAATGCGGATGGCAGCAAGATGTCCAAGCGTGACCAGGGAGCGGCGGTCCACGAATACCAGGAGCGCGGGTTCCTCCCGGCCGCAGTGAATAATTTCATCGCCCTTCTCGGATGGTCCCCGAAAGACGACGACGAGTTCTTTTCGACTCCGGATCTGGTGGAACGGTTTTCGCTGGAAGCCGTCAACCGCTCCCCCTCGCGCTTCGACTGGGACAAGTGCCAGTGGTTCAACCAGCAACACCTCATGGCCCTCCCTCCCGGTGAGTTTGCGGCCGCGGCAAAACCCCATGTGGAGCGCTCGGGCTTCGTCATGACCGGGGACTATGAAGCGATGGTGGCCAGCGTGCAGGAGAAGGTCCAGACGCTCTCCGAGGTGGCCGGCATGATCGACTTCTATCTCGAATTGCCTCCTCCAGACGAAGAGACCATGGGCAAGGTGCGTAAAAACCGTGATGCGGCCGCCCTCCTCGGCAACCTTGCCGCCCGAATGCAGGAGATCACCGACTGGTCGCTGGCCACGGAGGCAATCGCCGCCACGGCCGAGGCGCACGGCGTCAAGCCAGGCAGACGCATGTTCCCCCTGCGGATAGCCCTTTCCCGTCGGGCTGCGGGTCCGGCCCTGAACGACGTGCTTGCCATTCTGGGAAAAGAGGAGTCCATTCGCCGTATCGAACTCCTGACCGGAGATCTCTCCTGAGGACGAGGACGCACATGAAGGATGTCTATACTCTCGATGACCTGGTAAGCCGTTCACGGTTGGACGAGGGAGCAGAGCAACCCGCTCGCCTCGCTGTGCTCGGGTCCCCGGTCGCTCACTCCCTCTCCCCTCAACTCCATCAGGCTGCCCTGGATGAGACGGGAACCGGAGGACGCTACATCCGTCTCGAGGTGCCTGCCGGGGAAGTGGCCGGAACCCTCGACCGCCTGCAGGAACTCGAATTCATCGGTGCCAACATCACGGTCCCCCACAAGTTCGAAGCCCTCTCCGCTGCCGACGAGGTGGATGGCGCGGCCGCCATGCTCGGGGCCGTGAACACCATTCTCTTTGAACACGGACGCAAGCTCGCCTTCAATACGGACGGACCCGGATTCGTGCGTGCCATCCACGAGGAGTTTCTGGTGGATGTGAAGGACCTGCGTATCATGGTGGTTGGCGCGGGCGGAGGTGCCGGGCAAGCCATCGCTGCCCAGTGCGCACGGGAAGGATGCGAACGGCTCGTATTGGTCAACCGCACGGTAGAGAAGGCCGAGGAACTGGCTTTGCGCCTCTCTCCCTGTTTCGAGAGCGAGCGTCTGGAGGGCCCGGGGGAACGTCTCCAGGTCTTCTCTCCCGACTCTCCGCAACTGGTACCTGTGTCCGATCATATCGACCTCATCGTCAACACCACCTCGGTGGGTCTCAAGCGAACCGATCCATCGCCACTGCCTCCCGCCTGCCTCCAGCCTCACCATCTTGTCTTCGACACCATCTACAATCCGCCGCAGACCCGCCTGCTGGGAGAGGCCTCCCAGGTGGGTGCGAGAAGCGCCAATGGCCTTTCCCTCCTTCTCTACCAGGGAGTGCTTTCCTTTGAGCTCTGGTTTCCCGGCCAGCACCCACTCACAACCATGCACTCGGCCCTCCAAGCCACGCTCAGCCACCCCTGAACCGGGAAATCAGACCATCCAGAGGAGAACCGACCAGTCGCGACAGAGGCCAGAAACCATTCTGGAGTTGATTCAAACTGGCCTCCAGGCCCCTCAGGGAAGGACCCACTCCTCCGTGACCAGTTCCATGATCTCCAACTGGTTCACCTTCCCCCCCCCCGCCGGTTTCGACACGCGGACAATAGCGCGGACTTCCTCTTTCCGGTCCAGGATGAAACGACCGAAATGAAAGAGACTGAGAAGTTCTTCATCAAGGGAAGATCCCGCCGGAACAAACCCCCAGAGCTGCAGATCCGCCCCGGGCATGGTAATGAGATACCAGGAACGCTCCTGGTCTGGCTTGCTGTCAAAATGCGGCTCCTTGTGGAGAAAGCAGCGCAGCATTACGTTTCGCTCCGCCACAGCCGTCGACACTTCGCTGATGGGCACTTCGGACCAGGCGGTTGAGGCGGCCCAGTCCATCCGGAGGCCCTCTTCCGGTTTGACGAAGTAGGAACGAAAAGTGCTCTGATCTTCCCGCAATCCCTCCAGAACAAGATAACCGACATTCTTGGTATTCCCGATGCTCCATTGAAACTGCCGCGGATCGGTGGTCATGAACCCCGAGGCCCAACCGAGCCCGCGGGTGGCAATCTGCCTGAGGGTAACCTCCTCGCGACGGAAAACCGCATCGGGCACAGTTCCCTCGGCGGACTGGTTCAGCTTGTCGAGGATTCCGATCGAACTGACGAAGGAATCGTGCGGATTGTTCTCGAACCAGGCCCTCGGTCCCATCGGCTCAAACTTTCCTTCCTCTTCAGAGACGTTGAAGCTGAAGTTGAGCTTGTTGTCATCACGCGAATTCCCTTTCTCCCCTCTGGTGAGAAGAAAAGCCGTGACGATGGCAAGCACGGGAATGAGAAGGGAGAAAACCCATAGCAGGATCCGGGGAAAACCCCGCTGGCCACTTCTGTCATCACCCCAACGCTCCTCTACCGGTTTGCCCTCCTGCTGTGCTTCCTTGGCAGACTTCAGGCGAGCCAGCTGGTCCTTCAGACCGATCGCACCCATCTCCTCGTCAGCATGCATATCCCGCAGAATCTCCCGCTTCTTCAGGAAAAGTGTCTTGCGGGACTCGCTGCGCCGCTTACGGCGTTTCCGGACGACCCTCATGCCTTCCGGCAGTCCCTTGGAGGAGTCATTCGAACTGGATTCGTTATCGGCCATGGGGATTGAGGGGGAAGAAAACAGGATAATCTCTTTCAGGGCAAAGGCAATTCAGCGCCCATCTCCCGTGCCCGCATCCGGTTTCAACAGACTCTCCCCATCGCTCTCGGCAGGCACTACATGGCTAAAATCCTCCTCATAGCCATCCGCCAGCCAGTTCCCGGCCAAAACTTTGCCAACCTTCAAGAGGCGCCGGTTGTCGGCTGTGCTCTCCCAGTAGAGCTTGACCCGGACCCGCCGTAAGCCCTTGGGATCGTCGTGCCAGAGCCCGGGCTGACCCAGTTCCCAACTCTCCGGATCGCGCTCCAGAATCTCCTGCAGCCGCAGGCCGCTCTCGGAATCCCGTGCTACCACCACGGGTGGAGAATCCTGCCGCCATATTTCACTGCGATCCTCCCGGGGTTCGAAGAACTTCAGGACCATCACGGCTTGTCCCTCCTGAAACCTCCCCGTCGTGCGCCGCACAAAAAGGCGGAACTCACCGGGAACATTGTTCCCCTCGATGTCGGACCGGAAGAGTTGCCAGGAGTTCGCCGAATACCTCACCAGTGCCTCCCAGTCGATCGCCCACCGGCTTCCATCACGCATGAAGGTCACCTCCCGGAAGTAGGGTTCCGGCTGCTCTGCCGCGGGTTGACCGTCCTCATCCTCCACCGGCGCAAAGTCCACCTGGAAGACCGCCTCGATCACGGGATCATCAGGCGAATGAAGAATGAGGTTGGCCCTCAATACCGTGACCCTGCTGCCGACAGGCAACTTCCACATCTGGTTCCGTTCGTAGTAGCTCAGCATCTTCGGAGCAATCTTCGCCGAATCCCAGACAAACTGTGCCCGGCCAGTCCAGATTGGCTCCTTGAGAAATCCAAGCAGGATGGCGTGACAAGCGGGCATCTCCTTGCGCAGCAACTCCTCCATTCCTGCCTGCAGGGAGGCCCGTCGCCCGTCCTCCTCCTTCTCCTCACTGTCACTCTCCGAATCCGCCACACCCTCGCGGTACTTCATGAGAATCACCACCAGCATCACCAGGATAGCCCATCCACCGAGGAAGAGCAGGGGGCCAATAACGATCCTCTTGCGCTTCTTGCGACGCCGTACCACCTTCTTGTTCCCGTCGTCGGAAACAATCTCGTCAGTAGGCCGTAAGGAATCTGCTTTGCTCTCGGCCTTGATCTCGTCAACCGTCATCGCCTCAGAGAGCACTGGCGCAACCCGGCCTGCGGGACGGCGGCGTGTGCTCACATTCCGCTGAACCATCGCTCCGCTGGCGGTAGCGGTCGGCTGTTCAACCATGCGGGGTGTGATGGATAACGACTTACCCAATTCATACCCGCACTCTCCGCAAGTCCGCTCAGCATCAGTCTCCACCGAGACCAGAGCACCACAGGATGGGCAGTGATAAAATTCCTGCGAGGTTTCAGGCATGAATCTTGGGGACGGGCCCTACGGTCAAAGGAGATATTCACAATCACCTATTCCCCCACGACATTCAAGCCTTCAGGCGGCCTAGGGCTCTGGGGTTGCCGTGGGCGTAAACCAGTCACCGTGAACGAATTCCACAATTTCCACCTGATTTGAACGCGCCCCTTCGGGGCCCTTTCTGACCCGGATCGCGACCCGGCCTGCGGTGCCCGGAAATGTACCGCCGGAAAAGTGACTCACTATTCCCTTGTTGCCCTCGCTGCTACGCCGGGCAAAAGCCCATATGAATTCCCCCGGATCACTGTGATGAAGGGTAAAACCTTGGAATTCTTCCTCCGGGAAACTGGGAGTGTAGAAATTCGAGGGCAGGATTATGCAACGCATCAACTTCGACTCCTCGCCCGTAAGTTGATCTGTTTCCCCGGGGAGGATCTCGCTGTAGCCCTCGCTGGCCTCCCAGTCATACTTGAAGGAGTCGCCCTCCTTGATGAAGTAGGCCACCGCCTCCAGCCAATCCAGATTCTGTCCCACCATGATGAGATACGCATGCTTCTCGGCCGAGGCTGCGTGAAGTTGACGCTTGGTGATCGGGAAATGACGAGTGGGGACCGCCTTACGTTCCAACCATGCCAGTCGCCGTAGCCAGGACTCTTCGCCCCCACGAATGAACTTGGTCAACTCCGGACCCTCTGCGGAATTCACCTTCTCCAGCAGATCCGCGATCTCGGGCAGGATCTCATCGGCTCTGGCAACGAATTCCGCAATTGGAACGTCGCTCATATCCTCATTCATCGTCAGCCGATCCGGTTTCTCCAGCGAGGTCGGATTGACTGGAATATCGAAACTACGACTCAGGAACACCCCGAGGACAACAATGCATAACGCTCCGGCCAGCACCCACCACAAGGACACCACCTGGCGTCCCATCCAGTCAGCCTCCTGTTTCGCCTCTCCTCTGTGGTGCCGTTGTCGACCTGATTTGGAAATGCTCCGCTTGCGACGCCATGCCAACTTCTTGTACCCGTCGTCGGAAACAATCTTGTCAGGAGCCCGCTGAGAGTCTGTTTTG
>JAAZXD010000001.1 GCA_014240355.1 Roseibacillus sp.
CTCGAGGGGGGAGCTGCCGCAGCCTTGCAGGAAATGAAGGCAGTCCTTCCAGCCGTGGTTCTCACCCTTTCCCTGCCTGGCGGGGAGGCGGCGACTTCCACGGGGCAGCCGCCCAACCTGGTGGTGATGGTCAGTGACAACCAGCCCTGGTGGGCGATGGGGTGTGCAGGCAATCGGATCATCTCAACCCCGCATCTCGATCAACTCGCCCGGGAGGGAGTGCGGTTCCGCAACGCCTTCGTGACCACTCCGATCTGTGCCGCGAGCCGGGCCAGTCTTCTTACCGGCTTGTACCGACGGAAACACGGCTTCACCTTCGGGACGCCGCCGTTTGCGGCCAGGTTGGCGGCGGGCAGCTATCCCGCCCAGCTGCACCGGGGGGGCTACCGGACCGCCTTGATCGGGAAACTCGGTCTCGAATCAAATGGACGACTCATGATCGAGGAGGAGGAGTCTTCGCTGGCGGCGATGTTCGACCACTTCGACCAGTTTGAACACTGGGGACACTCGGGACCACGGGGCTATTTCGTCAAGCGGGAGGACGGGACGAGGCGCCATCTCACGGAAGTGACGGGAGACAAGGCGGTCGCGTTCCTGAGGGACTGCAGTCCGGAAGAGCCGTTCTGCCTCACCCTTTGTTTCAATGCCCCCCATGCCCAGGATGATGATCCGCAACAGTACTTCTGGCCGGCGCGTTTTGATCATCTCTACCGGGACGCCACCATTCCCCCTCCCCGGAATGCCGAACCCGCCTTCTTTGCTGCCCAACCCGGGTTTATCCGGAACTCGCTGGGGCGGGAGCGCTGGCGCTGGCGCTTCGATACCCCCTCCAAGTACCAGTCCATGATGAAGGGAATGTACCGCATGGTGAGTGGGGTGGATCATGTGGTGGGCAGGGTGCGATCCGTCCTGCAGGACAGGGGGCTGCACCGGAACACGGTTCTCGTTTTCACCAGCGACAACGGGATGTTCTTTGGAGAACGGGGCCTGAGCGATTGCTGGTTGCTCTACGAAGAATGCCTCCGGGTGCCGCTCCTGCTCTACGATCCCCGCGGAGGCGGTGGTGTGGTGCGGGAGGAGATGGCTCTCAATCTCGATCTTGCCCCCACCCTCCTTGCGCTGGCGGGCATGGACAGGGAACAGAAGCATCCGGTGGACGGACGGAGCTTGGTTCCGTTGTTGCGGGGAGAGAAGAGGGATGGGTGGCGTGAGGATTTCCTGTGCGAGCATCTTTTTGAGCACGGGAAGATTCCCAGGAGCGAAGGAGTGAGGACCAGGAGATGGAAGTACATTCGCTATATCGACCAGGTGCCGGTGCGGGAAGAACTCTACGATCTCCAGATGGACCCCACTGAGCGTGTGAATCTTGCGGGAGAGGCGCAACACGCCGGTCGGTTGAAGGAGCTGCGCGAGCGCTGTGAGTCACTCATTGGCGCGAGTGGATGAAAATGAGCAGCGTTGTTCCTGCACCCTGATTCGCACTTGCAGAGCGGCATCTGTAAGACAAGTATTCAAGTATTCCCTCAGCTTGGATTCCGGTGTCTGAGCGGGCGGTTTTCCCCTGACCTGTGAGAGCAATCCGACCAGTCCGACATGCTCTGGTCCTGGCAGGCACGCTGGTTGTCAGTCTGTCTCTTTCTCCAGCCGCGGAGGAGCAGGGAGCACGGCTCTTTGCCCTCAAGGTCTTTCCACTCCTGAAGGAAAAGTGCTTCGCCTGTCACGGGGAGGATCCCGGCAAGGTCGAAGGGAAGCTGAACCTTCTCAGTCTGGAGGGCATGTTGCGGGGTGGCGAGAATTCGCAGCGGGTCCTGGTGGCGGGTCGTCCGAAGCAGAGTGATCTCTACCGGGCGATCACCTGGGAGGACGGGGAACTGGAGATGCCGCCCAAGGAGAACGACCGATTGAGCGAGATCCAGGTCGCGCTGGTGCGGGATTGGATCGCGGCTGGGGCTCCCTGGCCCGACGAGAAGACCAGGCGCAGGTATCTGGTTGCCGAGCGGGCCGTTGCGGTGACGGAGGATGGAGAGATCTTCAGGACCAGCGGGGGATTGAGCGAGGAATGGACCTACCGGCGGTATCGCCCGGCAGACCTGTGGGCCCTGCGTCCGGTGGCTGTCGGTGCAGTGCCGGGGGAGGAACATCCCATAGATGCGTTCCTCGACTCCCGTCGAAAGGAAGCCGGTTTCGAGGCGGCGGAGCAGGCAGATCCGCTCACCCTTGTCCGGCGGGCGACCTACGACCTCCTCGGGTTGCCGCCCACCCCGGATGAGGTCGCGATCTTCCGGAAGGCCTGGCGGGAGGATCAGGAAAAGGCATGGGGAGCCTTGATCGATCGACTCCTGGGAAGCCCCCATTATGGGGAACGCTGGGCCCAGCACTGGCTTGACGTCGCGCGCTACGCGGACACGGGCGGGTATTCCAACGACTACGAGCGATCCAACGCCTGGCGTTACCGCGATTACGTCATTCGTGCGTTCAACGAGGACAAGCCCTACGACCGCTTTGTGATCGAACAGTTGGCCGGGGACGAACTGGCTGATGCATCGGTGCGCAGGAGGCTTGGCATCACAGGTAACAAATTGCAGCAGCTACGCTTGAATGGAAATTACACCGCAGAGGAGAGGGAGTGGCTGGTGGCCACTGGTTTCCTGCGGATGGGACCGTGGGACAACGCAATGGTGAAGGCTCCGGAAGCGCGCCAGATCTATCTCGATGACGTGGTCAGCTCGGTGGGGCAGACTTTCCTGGCGACCAATTTGCGTTGTGCAAAATGCCACGACCACAAGTTCGACCCCATTCCGACCCGTGACTATTACCGGTTCTATGCTGCCTTTGCGGGAACCCAGATGGCCGAACGGAAGGTGCCTTTCCTGCCGGAGGAGAACCTGAAACGGTTTGAGGAAGGTCGGTTGCAGGTGAAGCGTCTCCTGTCCTTTGCCACCCAGCGCAAGAACAGCATAAAGGAAAAGCAGGAAACCGCTGCGAAGGCCTGGTTTACGGAGAGGAAACTGCCCTACCTGCCGGAGCAGAAGCGTCGGAACCTCCCTGATGAAGAGAAGCCTCCCCGGCACGTGGGGCTCGATCACGTGGACCAGGGACGACTGAAGGTCCGGGAGCAGGATGAGTGGATCTGGACGCGCCGACTGGAACGTTACGAACCCATGATCCAGGGAGTCTACAACGGCCCGGATCTGCCACAGAAAGGAAACCGGGCCCGCAAGATGCGCATTGCCGGGACGCCGGACCGGAACTGGCGACCCGAGAGCGTGATCTATTCCGGGGGGGCGCTGGAGGCCCCCGGAGAGAGCGTGAATCCGGGCGTGCTGAGTGGATGCGGCGTGCCGGTGGAGGGCAGCACCGACCGCGATCCCTACCGCATCGGAGAGGAGCTCGAGGGGCGTCGACTGGCCCTCGCGAAGTGGATAGCCGATCCCCGTAATCCGCTCACCACGCGGGTCATCGTGAATCGGATCTGGCAGCATCACTTTGGCAAGGGCCTCGCGGGGAACTCCAACAATTTCGGAGCCAAGGGCTCGAGGCCCACCCATCCGGTCCTGCTGGATTGGCTGGCAGCCGACTTTGTGGAGAACGGGTGGACCTTCAAGCGCATGCACCGGCTCATCATGACTTCGAGGGCCTACCGGCAGGCGGGTGACCACCGGGAGATGAAGGCTCTTCGAGGAAAGGACCCCAATAACGAGTTGCTCGCCTACTTCCCGCCGCGCCGATTCACGGCCGAGGAGCTGCGCGATACTCTTCTGGTGGCCACCGGTGAATTGAACCGGACCCTGGGGGGGCTTCCCATCAGGCCGGAGATCAACCGGGAAGTGGCCCTTGCGCCACGTATGATCCAGTTCTCCATCGCGCCGGCATGGCAACCCTCCCGCACCCCCGCGGAGCGGAACCGGCGGACGATCTACGCCTACCGGGTGAGGGGATTGCCGGATCCCTTCCTGGATCTCTTCAACCAGCCCAATCCGAACGATTCCTGTGAAGCGCGTCATTCAGCAGCGGTGACTCCGCAGGCGTTCACCCTGCTCAACAGCGATGTCATGACCGACCGCTCGATCGCGCTGGCGCTGCGCCTGCAGGGAGAAGCCCGGGGTCTTGAGCAACAGATTGAGCTGGCCTTCCAGCTGGTGCTGGGACGTTCTCCGGATGCGGTCGAGCAGGAGAGGCTGCAGGCCTACGTCGGGGACATGCGAGACTATCATCGCAGGGGAAAGATCGAGCGTGACCGCTTCCCGACCCGGGTGACGCGTTCCCTGGTGGAGGAGCTCTCAGGGAAGCCCTTCGACTACGAGGAGATTCTCCCGGTCTTCGAGAACTATGTGGCCGACCGAAAACCCGCGGATGTGCCACCAGTGACCCGGGCTCTCGCTGATCTCGCACTGCTTCTTTTCAACAGCAACGAATTTCTCTACCTTTACTGATCCGCCATGCTCCGACCGATCTGTTCGAGGCCAATGTCCACGCCGGGAACCCGCCGGGAGTTTCTCTACGGTCTGGGATCTTCGCTCGGAGCGGTGGCAATGAGCGACCTGCTCGCCAGGGAGGGAGTTGGAGCGGGGCCGTTGGCCCCGAAACCGGCCATGCATGAACCGAGGGCCAAGGCCTGTATCATGCTCTTCATGGAAGGCGGCCCCGGGCATATGGACACCTTCGATCCCAAGCCCAGGCTCACCGAGCTGCACAAGAAGGAATCCAAGCTGACGCGCGGACTGGAAACCGGGTTCAAGTTCTTCGTGGGAAGTCCGTTCAAGTTCCGCAAGGTGGGTCAGTCGGGGATCGAGATGTGCGACCAGTGGAAGCATCTGGCTGATCCCGTGGTGGCTGACGAATTGTGCAACTATCGCGGATGCCAGGCGGAGTCGTTGAATCACCCCGAGGCTCTTTTCCACATGAACACCGGCAGTCGACTGGGTGCCGACCCAGCCCTGGGGGCGTGGGCCAACTATGGACTGGGGACCCTCAACGAGAATCTGCCCGGGTATGTGGTCATGACCGAGTTGGCCATGCCGCAGGGTGGACCAGGAAACTGGAGTAACGGATTCCTGCCTGCCCATTACCAGGGAACACGCTTGCGGCCGGCGGGATCCCCCATCCTGGATCTCAGTTCCCCGGCCTTCAAGGATCGCAGGCACCTGCGCCGGACCCTCGATGAGCTGGCCTTCCTGAATCAGAAGCATGGCGCAGAGCACCCCGGGCACGGGGATCTGGCGGCCCGCATGGAGAGTTACGAACTGGCCTATCGCATGCAGATGACCGTGCCGGAGGTGGTGGACCTGGAGAGCGAATCCTAGTCCCTCCGGGACATGTACGGGCTGAATGACAAGGAAACCGCTTCCTTCGGACGGCAGTGCCTGATGGCCCGGCGCCTGGTCGAGCAGGGAGTGCGCTTCGTTCAGATCTTCAGTGGAGGCTGGGACAGCCATGACTACCTTGAGCGTGGTCACACCGCCCGCATCCGCAGCGTGGATAAGCCCATGGCGGCTCTCATCAAGGACCTCAAGGCGCGTGGTATGCTCGATGAAACGCTCGTGATATGGACCGGTGAATTCGGCCGTACTCCGGACAACAACAAGCGGGGCGGAGTCTACTCGCTTGGGCGCGGCCACAACATCGACGCCATGACCATGCTCCTGGCCGGTGGAGGAGTGAAACCGGGGTCCATGGTCGGGGGAACCGACGAACTGGGAGCCAGAGCAGTCGACTGCGTGCACCCGATTCGAGACCTGCACGTGACCCTCCTTCATCTCCTTGGCCTGGATGACAACAAGCTCACTTATTTCCATGGCGGTCGCTACAAGCAGATGAGCCAGTTCGGGGGGAAGGTGATCGACGAGATTCTGGCGTGATGGGATTGCCAATTCGTGCAGTCCCCCCTATAGAAACCCGCGTTCAGAGACACCCACCCCATGTTTGAATCCGTAGAACCCGCTCCTCCCGATCCCATCCTGGGGTTGACCGAGGCCTTCAAGGAGGATCCCAGTCCCGGTAAGATCAACCTTGGCACCGGCATTTATGCTGATGACACCGGGAAGACGCCTACCCTGGAATGCATCAAGGCGGCTGAGAAGGTCGTATCCGAAACGGCGACTTCCGGTGGTGGATACCTGCCCATGACCGGTCTGGCGGAGTACAACAGAGACGTGGTGGCCCTTCTCTTCGGAGAGGAAAGTGAGATTCCTGCCTCGGGGCGCGCCCTGGCGGCCAAGACCCCTGGCGGCACTGGTGGTTTGCGGGTGGCAGCCGACTTCATTGCCCGGATCAAACCGGGAGCACGGATCTGGATGAGTGATCCCACCTGGGCCAATCACAACGGGATCTTCACTGCTGCTGGCCTGGAACTGGCAACCTATCCCTACTACAACCATGAGACGAAGGCCCTGAACTTCGATGAAATGGTGGCGACCCTGAAGGAGGTGCCGGCTGGGGACGTTGTTCTTTTTCACGCCTGCTGCCACAACCCGTCGGGGATGGATCCCAATGCGGAGCAGTGGAATCAGCTTGCCGACCTGGCGGCGGAGCGTGGGTTTCTCCCGCTCTTTGACTTTGCCTACCAGGGATTCGGCACGGGGATAGAGGAGGACGCCTTCGGGCTGCGCGCCTTTGCCGAGAAAGGAATGGAATTACTGGTTGCTTCCAGCTTCTCGAAAAACTTCGGGCTCTATAACCAGCGGACAGGTGCCATGACGGTGGTGACCAGGACCGCGGAGGCGGCGACGGTTGCCATGAGTCACGTCAAGCTGGCCATTCGAGTCAACTACTCGAATCCGCCCGCCCATGGAGCGCGTCTGGTGGCTGCCGTACTGGCGGACTCCGATCTGCGGAGGGTATGGGAACAGGACGTGGCCACCATGCGGAATCGCATCAACGGGGTGCGGCAGCAGTTCGTTGAGACCATGGCGACCAAGACCGACAAGGCCGACTTCTCGTTCGTGGCGACCCAGTGTGGAATGTTCAGCTTTTCCGGGCTGAACAAGGAGCAAGTCCTTGAGTTGCGTGAGAAGCATTCGATCTACATCGTAGGATCGGGCCGGATCAGCATCGCGGGGATCACCTCCGCGAACCTTGACCCCCTCTGTAGCGCGATTGCGGCGGTGCTTTAGGAGCGCCAACTCATGACCGACGAGCCGTTCGTGCTCCACTGGCTACGGTGGTGTGTTTCACCGGTTTCAACCGGGTGAATGAGGAGAAATTGGGTTGTCGCTTTTGTCATTCCGGGAAAGGGTCGAGGTAATGCGCTGGATCGGGACGTTTTTTCTGCTGGTTCTGGGCGCCGCGGTGCTGGCCCGGGAAGGGGACTCCCAGCCAAACGTCCTCTTCATTGTGGTGGACGACCTGAATGACTGGACCACGGTTTATGATCCGGACAATCCGATCAAGGCCCCGAACCTAACATTTCAACTGGCCCCAAAAGGGTGTCCCGATCAGGGCCGTAACGAGAACGATCCCGACGATTGGCACAACCTGGCGGCAGATCCCAAGCCCGAACACGAACAGGTGATGGCGGGCCTGCGAAAGTGGTTTCCGGCCCGGGAGGCTCCGCAGGTTGCCGACATGCTGTCGAGCAGGGAGCAGGAGTAGCGGGCGGGGTGGTTGATTGCACCGGGTCCCCGGGTTAGTAAGTTGGTCGAGATGGGAACGAGACATGCATGCTGGGTGGTCACCCTGCTTCTGGCCGGAACCTTCCTTCCTGCCGCCCAGGCGGAAGACGAGGTTCTGCGGAAGGACATTTTCAGTCGCAAGACGGATGGCTACCACACCTACCGTATTCCCACCATGGTGGTGACTGGCAAGGGGACCATTCTGGTTTTCGTTGAGGGGCGCAAGACGCACCGGCGGGATCATGGTGACGTCGATCTCCTTATGAAGCGCAGTGAGGATGAGGGCCGGAGCTGGTCGAAGCAGACCCTCATTCATGAAGAGGGAGGGGAGGCCCTGATCCGGGTGGGTAATCCATGTCCTATCGTGGAAAAGGACGGCAAGACCGTGCACCTGCTCTTTACCCGGAATGGGCCGGACTGCCTCTTCTACACCAGAAGCACGGACGATGGTAACAGCTGGGAGCCCTTCGTAAGGGTCTCCGATGATCCCAAGGCGCCGGAGTACAGGAAGGGAAACTTCCTGGCAGACTTCGGCGGGTCGCCGGTCGGTGTGGGGGCGGGCCCGGTGCACGGGATCCATACCAGCAAGGGCCGCCTCATTGCTCCGTCCTATGTCGGGCACAAGGTGGATGGCGAAGGGCGGGGGCAGTCCTGCATCATTTATTCCGACGATGGAGGGAAGAGCTGGCAGGCCGGGGGTGTCGTCCCCTGGGTGCCGGAGTTCCGGCATGGAGAGTGTACCATCGTGGAGCGTCGGGACGGATCGCTCCTCATGAACATGCGAACCTCGGCTCCGGGGGTTTACTCCTTTGGATACCGGCTCACCTCGGTGAGTGCGGACCACGGGATGACCTGGTCCAAGCCGGTGGTGGACAAGAATTTGCCCTGTCCCGCCTGTCAGGCGAGCATGATCAGGCTGAACGGGAAGGAGATGCTCTTTCTCAATCCCGCTGTAAACCATCACGGAGGATTTTCGATCTGGAGCCGCAAGAAACTGACCCTGCGTCTCAGCCGTGACGAGGGCAGGAGCTGGGAGGCGAGTCGGGTCCTTAACGAGGGATTGGCCGGCTACTCTGATCTCGCCATCGCGAAAAACGGCAACATCCTCTGTCTCTTCGAGAACGGGGAGCGGGACTACTGCGAGAAGATCACCATCGCCGAACTCAAGCCGTCCTGGCTGACCCGGGAATAGAGCCTGGTGATCCTGTAAACGGGCGGAAGGGTCGGTTTTGGGTTGCGTCGGCGGTGGTTGCCTGCGCGAATGAGACACTATGAAAGTCCACTTTGCTCTTTGCCTGGGAGGAGTTCTGCTGATTGGTCCTGGCGTCTTTGTGCAGGCAGCGGTTTCGGACTGGCAGGCTGCGGCCGCATCCCAGTCGAACCTGATGCACCACTACAGCTTCGATGGGAGCACCGATCAGGAGCGGATGAACGACAAGAAAGGGGTGGCCCATCTTGCCGCCCGGATTTTCGGAAGTGGGACCATCGATCAGCTGCAGCTTGGCACAGCGGGTTTTGACCCTTCTTCAGAGGCCGTGCGGACGCACCGGGGTCCGGGAACTGATAATGCCGAAGGAGCCTACCTGCGCACCGAGTCGGTCACTCTGGGACGGACGGTTTCCTTCGAAACTCTTTTTTCACCGACTGACCCGGAAATCACGGGAGGTCAGTGGAACCTGGGCTACATCCTGTCCACCCGGGTCGGGAACGATCGTGGTTATTTCCTCACTCAGGGTGGCCCGCTTCCGAGCACGGGCATGAAGATCAGGAGCACGATCGGGAATTCGCACAGCGATCCAAACACCAATACGGTGCTGGAGAGTTTCACCGTGGGCAACTGGTATTACGTGGCGGGCTCCTACACGACGGGTGCGGGAAACGTGACCTGGACGAACTACGTTGCGGATCTCACGGCGGGGGAAACCTCGCTCACCCCCATCGGTCCTTTCACCAACTCGGGAGGGCTCTTCCCCCAGAGTTCCACTCCCCTTGGGATCGGTGGTCGCTGGGATGGCCAGGAGTCCTTTTCGGGATTCATCGATGAAGTGATGTTCTACAACGAGGCCCTGCCCGTGGGTGTTTTCCAGAAGCACCTGGCCCTTCTTGCCGGCGCAGGGGTGGAGCTGGAGGTTGCGGCGGTGGGAGGTGACCTGGCCCTGAAATGGGACAGCAAGGTGGGAAAACGGTATAATCTCCGTAGTTCGGTCGACCTCACCGGCGACCCGGCCACCTGGCCCGTCTTCAGTGGCTTTGAGAACCTGGAGGCCACCCCGGATGAGAACACCCTCACCTTTGCCCGGCCGGCAGACCCCGAACGCTACTTCGTGATCGAGGAATTCCAGCCTCCGCCGGTGGTAGTGTATTCCACCGATTTTGAGGAGGGCGCGGTGGGCTGGACGACGCTGGTTAATGATGTAAATGCCAATACGAGTTGGGAACTGGGAACCCCTGCCGGGACTACCGGGCCTCTGGCGGGCGCTGCAGATTCGGCCAATGCCTGGTCCACCAACCTGGGTGATTACGGTCCGGATTCCGATATCTCCCTCCGTTCACCGGCCATCGATTTGAGCGGGGTTCCGGAGGCCGGGTTGTCCTTCGAGGCCTACCGCGATGCGGACGGCTTTGGTGATGCGGCGGGGGTCCGTTTCCTGAGAGCGTCCGACCTGGTGCAGTTGGGGGCAGAGGTGCCGATCGACATGGATGCCTTCGATAACGGTTGGAGGACCATCCGGGTCTCCATCGTGCCGGAGGCGATCGGAGAGACTGTTCTGATCGAGTGGAATTTCACCAGCGATGATACCCCGGACAGCTTCAGCGGCCTGTCGATTGATGATGTCCGGGTGAGTGACTGAGTCTTCCCTGTGACTGGAGCGGTTGTCGCGATGGAAACGTCGTCTGAAGGGAGGCACTTCCTCATCCGGCAGAGCTAAGAGTTCTCCCGGGCGAGTTCCGGCTCCTCCAGGGTGATGTCATCATTCGTTCCGAAGGCGCCATCGGGTCCGGCAGAGGAAAACTCCATGTGGGAGCCGGAAATGGGATGGAAGCGGAAGGGCGTGCCCCAGCGGTCGAGAAGTTCGTTGCCTGCGCTGAGGGCAGGGTGAGCGGGGTCGAGGAATATCAACCGGTGGGGGTTCCTGCCCGTCAGGGCAGCGACCACTTCCCGGTTTTCTCCTGCTACCGGGTTCTGATGAAATATCAGACGATAGGATTCAATGGTCCTGCGGAGCAGTCCGAGATCGGACTCGGTCTCCTGTCCTTCCTCGTTGAGGGCATCCAGCATTTCCATCACATCCTTCTTGTGGATGGTGCCATTGCCCTGCCGTTCGAAGGGTGGCGCGCCGAAAGCGAGAGGAAGGGGTGCGGGGTCGAGGGCGTGCGGGTTGCTCTTGAGTTCCTCGATGGAAGGAGGACTGTAATGGGATCCCGGGGCCGGGGAGATCATTGCAGGAGTCTGTTCTGCATTTTCATGGTGGGCTTTCCCCGTGACGGTGCGTGCTTCGTGATCGGGTGACCCCGGCCCGAGGGTGAAAAAGAGGACAGCCGTGAGCATCACGGCGGCGAGGAGAAGAAGACAGGTGCTGTTCCGCGCCGAAGGTTTCATCAGATTCCGTTGAGATAATCCATGTGAGGATTGGACAGCATGCTGTTGTAATTGGCAGGATTGTAAGTGCTTCCGAAGGGTGAGGTGAAACGATCGAGATTGGGGAAGATCGTTGCGATTTCGGGATCGCCTACGCCCATCCACCTGGCAAGGGGAGCACTGAATTGCTCCACCGAGCAGGTCGGAATCCAGCGTCCGCGACTACTCCCCGGCGTGCTCCACTCCCCGGCGGGGTCGAGATCGGGATAGTAGCCGTAGACATTGCCGCCCTTGACGTCGCCACCCATGGTGAAGACGTGCGTGCCCCAGGCGTGATCTGATCCGGCGGGCCCGGGAATGGTGCCGTTCGGCGTCAGGGTGCGGTTGAAATCGGAATGGGAAGCGAGGAGGAAGTCGTTGTAGGAAAAGGCATCGTCCTGTCCGGTCTCGTAAATTTCGAGTTCGTGCATGCAGTCGTTGAAAGCCTTGAGGGCGTCATTAAGCACGGTCATGTTGTCGTCGAGATCGCCGGCTACATAGCCATTGCCGGTGCTGTAGCCACCCTGGTCCCCGTGGGTGTCGTGCCCTCCGTAGCTGCAGAAGAAGAGTTGGCGCCTGTTGCCGAGGCAGCGCCGTCCGGCCATGAGTTGCGCGATCTTGAGGAGCTGCCGGGCGAGGTTGGGCAGGATGTTCAGGGCGTTATTGCTGCTGCTGTTAACGGTTGCGGGATCGATCCCGTGCTGGATGAGGAAGGTGGCCGGGATGTAGGGCCAGGCCGCCCCCCGGCTGTCCACCGCAGTGGGATGGAGCCATGCGCCGGCCTCCTCAAGGGAGGCGCTGACGTAGCCTTCATTCTCGCGCGCCTGGCGGACCACATTGGTATAGCCTTCCTCAAAGAGGTGGGCGTGGGTGTAGTCCATGATATCCTGGAAGGCCTTGAGGCGCTTGGCGGAGGTATTTGACTTGTAGCTGTGTTTGTCCTGGGAGTTCCGCAGGGCACTGGAATACTGGGTGCCGTAGCCGTTGAGGCTGATGGCACCCGATTTGGTCACGGAGTATTGAGGGGAGACCTGGGTGAGGCCGGCCTGGATGTCGTTGATGCCCGAGAGGGAGACCGACATGGAGATCTCGCTGTCCGTGTTCCGGGGGTGGAGGATGTCTGCGATGCGTCCACACCAGCCACTCTGGAAGGGTTTGTCGGGGAGGGAGCTCTGCCATTGGTTCTGCTGGTCGCTGTGGGAGAAGAGCTGGGGAGGAAGAGCCACCGTGTCGTAAGTGGAAGCCTTGGTGGGAACAACCAGGGTGCCCACGTTGGCGGCGAGGGAGAGATCGCCATCGTCGAAGAGAGTCTTGACGTCGGGAAGGGCCGGATGGAGTTCAAAGAACTCCGCGCCCACCGGAGCGGATCGCGCTGTCGCAAGATTGGCCGCCACAATGGGGTGGGTGGGATTGTTTCCCCCGGTGGGCAGGGCCAGCACCCCGCGGTGTGCGTCATAGTTGGACCGGCCCGGATGCAGCAGACCGGGCATGAGGAAGTTATTGGCGTCCTTGGCCCCGAAGAGAAAGAGGACCACGAGGGCCTTGTAGTCTCCCAGGGATCCGGAACTGTTGGCCAGCGCGCCCTGCATCAGCTTCATGTGCGCGAGGGTATTGACCATCCCGGTCAGGCCCATCGCGGAACAGGCCGACTTGGCCATGAAGGCGCGGCGGGTCAGGGGCAGTTTCTTTTTCGGATTCATGGAGCTCTTCGTGCGGGGGTTACTTCTGGATCAGGTATTCCGGACTGGTAGCCATGAGGTAGAGTGCGTTCCGGACCTTGCTCCAGATCTGGTTGTCGTCATTGGCGCTCCAGGTATCGCGCAGGTAGTAGAGAAGCGTTTCGCGGGGATTGCGACCCGGGTAGTGAGTGAGGGACCCCTGCGGCACAGGTATGCCGTCATCACCGGGATCGATCGGGTAGAGGATTTTGAAGCGGCCTGCCAGCAGGAGGTTGTCGAGGTCATCTATCAATTGAAGGTCGATCTCCTGTTCGTCATCCATGGGGTTCTCGGGATCGATCCGATAGTTCCGGTAGCGATTGATCCAGGCGTAGTAGTCCGGGATGATGTTGTCGTCGGTATAGGTGGTTGATCCGTTATTGTATTGTCGCTGCGTCCCGTAACCGGCGAGGGCCGAGTTGGTGTTGTTTCCGCCCACGTTGGTGGCACTCCACCCGTTGCCGTTGTAATGCGATTGCCAGTAAACATTGATGTTCTGTAAGGCACTGCTCTCGGTTACGATCTGAAATTCGGGGGCCACTTTGCCATAGCTCGCGATGAGGCCGCCGGGTTTGTAGCCGGGGAGGAACCAGTTAAAGACAGAGGGCGCCCTGAGGGGCACTTGCCCGAGGGCGGTGGTGCCTCCGTTGTCGAGATTCTGGAGGCGGTAGGAAGTGCCGGGCAGGCGGGCGAACGTCCCGGGACCGGTCGGAACCAACCGACCGGTGGCATCATGTTTCACCATGCCCTCGAACTTGGTGAGGGAGGCTGCCGGGAAATCGAAGTTTTGCAGGTCGGCGTCGCGGGTCGGGGTCAGGGAGCCGATATGGGCCTGGAGGGGCAGGAGGATCGGGTCGCCCGGAATCACGCTTCCGTCCAAGGTGATCCGTGATCGTCCTCCCACCGCGCGCAGGGCCTGGATCCAGGCGATGATGGGTTCCTTCTTGCGGCCGTATTCCGGATGGAGTTCGGATATGCTCAGGTTGCGTGCTTCAGGGTCCAGCAGGATGGCCCGCACCACGTCATCGAGTTGGCCGTTGGTGTTCCGCCAGGTCTGGGCCACCCGGTAGAGATAAGGGCCGGAGGGGTTGCTGGTGATCAGTCGCTGGATGAGCCGGTAGGCAATGAAGACCGGGGTGGTCTGGTGATTAACCATGGGGTCCCTTGACCAGGTCGGAGCGAAGGACTTGGATGTGGTGTTGAGTTGGGTGCCAGCCAGCAGGTTGTGGACGTCTCGCAGGTCCTTGTCCCCCTCGTTCCGGTAGCGGCCGTTTGACCTGCCGTTGTTGCTGATGACTACGCCTCCCACGATGGTCTTGTTCCCCCTGTCATGCCGGTTCTCGTAGAAGGCCATGGGGTAGTTGTAGCGGGAGGAATACCAGCTGTTGCCGGGAGAATCGTCGTGCCAACCGGATGGCGGGTTGTCGGAGTTGAGATTAGGTGAGTTCCAGTTGTCCGCGCTGGCGCTGTTGGTGCTCCAGCTCATGCCGGTCATGACGCGGGCGAGTTCCTTGATATCGTTGTTGTCGTAGGTCGGGATCAGGTTGAACTGGACCGGATCCAGTTTGACAAAACCGTCGTCCCAGAGTTCGAAAAGCCCGATGGTGAAAAGCTGCATGATCTCGCGGGCGTAGTTCTCGTCAGGCGGCACTCCGGACGAGCCCTCGCTGCTGTTCTGGAGGTGGCTGAGATACTTGCCCATCACAGGCGAGTAGGTGACATCCTCGATCAGTTCGCGAAAGTGGTCGTCGGCGTTCTCGGCCAGCATGTCGGCCCACCGGGCCATGCCGATGTGATGATTGCGTATTTCGGCAAGATTTCCCGAGACGACCGTGATTTCGGAGAGGGCGAATCCCACCCGTTGTCGCAGTTGATCCCGTGCGTTGGCCATGATCGTCCACTGGGCGCGGCGCCGGTTGTTGTAGTTCGGGCTTCCCAGGATGTTATCGAGGGCATTCTCCTGGGCGCCGGTCAGGGGGAAGCTGGCGTCGGGAGCCTGCCAGGTGCGGGGATTGAGAGAGTCGAACCGGGAGATGTCCTGGGAGGGCCAGTTGGGCCAGTTTGCAGGTGATACCGGTGGGGGATCAGCCGCACCGTTACGGGAGGAATCAAAGTAGCCGCGCCACGTGAATTCCTGCATGTCCATGGCATGAGTGAGATCGCGGACCAATGTCTGGGGAAGGGACCACTGGGCGGTAAGCCAGGCGTCGTAGGCTGCCATGCGGTCTCCGCCATGGGTCTGAATCACTTCGTAAAGCAGTTCCTCGATATCGGCCTCGGTGGGGCCAAAGGTGGCCTGGGTCAGGAAGCGGGTGACCTCACGCCGGAGCTTGTCCGCTTCCGTGACGGGGTTGATTGGTTCAATGGGGGGAGTGGCCGGAATCCTGTCTCCGTCCTCCGGGGAGAGTTCGGAAGCCGGTCGCCGCTGGTAAATGGCCCAGATCTCGCCCCCTCCGTTGTTGGCCGTGTGCTTGTTGTCGTAGAGTGGCGTAGTGCCTGCAGGGGCCTCCTGCTTGGGATTATCATACTCCAGTGAGTCAATGATGTCCTGCACCGAGAAGGCTCCGCGCGGCTCGATGCGATAGGTGTAGTTACTGACCGGACCCATGAGCGGGGTGCCGTTCTCGCTACCGTCCTCCGTGATGGATTCCACCACTGGTCCCGAGGTGAAGGTGATCCCCGCCAGGGAGGCCTTGTGGATGTGGGTGTTGGTCTGGTTTGAACTGAGGTTCTCAAAGTAGTCGTTGATGATGGCCACCGTATTGCTGCCATTCAGGACGAGGAGGGTGGATCCGGTTGCGCTGGTGGGCATGCGGGCCGCGGGATCTTTGGCAAAACTTCCGATGTAGTATTTGTTGAATTCCGGGTCGTCGCGGGCGTCTACCAGGTCGACGGTCCCCTGGGAGGGGGTGCCCACCACGTAATTGATCCCGGGGGTGTCGAGCACGAGGTTGAGTTCCTCGGGGTATTCCACGATCTCATCGAGAAGAGGGCGCAGTTCGATGACCGCCTCCGTGCTCCCGAAGGGGAGGGCCGCCATGTAAGCCCCGTTGTCGGGATCCCTGGTCAACCGGGTGCCGTCGGGCAGTTCGACCACGTAATCGCGGTTGCCGGGCACGCCCTTGCTCTGGGGATCAGCCGGTCCGTTGAGGAAGAAGACGATATTCTTCGGGGCAAGGGAGCCGCTTCGTTTGAGGAGAACCCGGGCCACGTTTTTCACACGGGGAGTGCCTCCCGCAATGGTGCCATTGTTCTCGAGGCCGGTAGCATCCGTTACTTCCACCGTGAGGACATCGGCCGGTGGGAAGGCCTGGCCGGAAGCGGTGAGGGATTCGCCGTCGGAAGTGTCCGCCCGGGCGCTCTGCGGCCGGAAGAACTGGTAGCCGTCGAGAGCATTCTCAATTTCATCCGCCACGTGGTCACCATCGGCGTCGAGGGCTTGGGCGCTCAGAGGCCCGAAGGTCTTCACTCGGACGAACTTGCGGTTGCCGCGGGCGAGGAGGACAGCGACATTGTTGTCAGTGTAATCCTCGTTCTCCACGAAATCGCCGACCGGTTCCAGACAGTCACCGGGGACCACCGCGATGGTCCCGTTCCTGCCGAATTTCCAGCCCACCGCGAGGTGATCCCACTGGGCGTTGTGATTGTGGTAGATTTCGAAATAATAGCGCTGACCGGCCGTGAGCCAGAGGTCGGCGGATTTCTGCGTGTCGGTCACGCCGAGGGAGGCGAGATAGTCCCAGTCTTCCTCCTCGGTGAGATCCTGATTGTGCAGCCAGCAGCGTCGCTGCAGGCCAATGCCGTCGGAGGGATTTCCGCTGGCATCGAGCCAGAACTCGCACTGGTGCCGACCCGCGATGTAGAAGTTATGAATTCCGGTGCGCTTCGGAACAATGAACCCGCGCCACCGGGTTCCGTAATTGTCACCGTAGTTGGTCGGTCCCTTCAGGCTGTCGCGCCATTCGATCCCGTCAGCGGGAGTTTCCGCCGCGTCGGGGCCTGGACTGAGGTGCCTGCGCAGGGCGCCGATTGATCCATTCGACTCGCCGTGGTGCCAGACCTCGCGGGTGACGCCGCCCCGTACTGCCGGAGTGTCGGGGTCGGAGAAATCCACCGTGAGTCGGCCACCCGTTCCGAACCAGTTGAGGGCGGTGGTGCCGGCGGCATTGCTGACCGGTTTCCAGGTTTGCAGGTCATCTGAGAGTTCGATCTGGTAGCGTTTGCCTGGCTTCGTGTCCCAGGTGATGGAGAGTTCTCCGGGCTTGAGGATTGTCCTGGCGAACGTGAGGCAGTCTACCCGATCGTTGGGATCGGTGCCGTCCTGACTTTCCTTGAGATTGGTGCAGGTGTCTCCATCGGGATCGAGATTCGCGGCTCCATCCGGGTGGTTGAGCGCTCCGAAATGTTGGATTTCCCATGAATCGATGAGGCCATCGGAATCGGAGTCCAGATTCACTGCCTGGCCACAGAGTTGGACGGGAAGAAGCACGGCGACGGCGGGAACGGCGATGTTCTGCCGGAAACGAAGGAGAGAAAGCATCTTCATCAGGGAAAAATCCAACACGGTTCTATATTACGCGCTCACAGGCCACTACTCAATGTATGAAACGTGTCAGCGTTACCCGATTGAGGGTCTGGTTCATACTGTGGAACGACGCATTGTTTCCGGGTGGCGTTACAACCTGGGAGTTTAAAGTCGCGATTTCAGAGAGGAGAATCACCGCTATGAGGGATCACGGGATTGACGGATCGGAGGAGGGACCAGCAAGGAGGCGCCTGGCTTCTTCAAGGAGTCTGCCAGCGTGGTTGAATGGTTCGTGGCCGATGTCGCTCCACAGGATCCGGCCCTGCGGGCCGATGAGAAAGGTGCCGTGCATGGGGCCTTCCTCGAAGTCGTCAAAGACGTGGTAGTTCCTGAAGGCCTC
Source organism: Roseibacillus sp. (assembly GCA_014240355.1). GTDB lineage: Bacteria > Verrucomicrobiota > Verrucomicrobiia > Verrucomicrobiales > Akkermansiaceae > Roseibacillus_B. The sequence continues at coordinate 17,873 of JAAZXD010000001.1, forward strand.
AAGGCTGGGATCCGCGAGGATGGGGAAGGGGAAGGTTTTGCGGGCTTCCACCGTCTTTTCCTCGGTTTTCCCCAGTCGCAGGGTGAGGGTTTTCACGTTGTCGCTGCTGATGGCGATCATCTCGATACCCGCCTTTCGGTAATCCGCCAGAGCGGGGCGGAATGTTTCGAGTTGGCTGAGACAGAAGGGACAGCTGACCCCGAGGAAGAAGTTCAGGAGAACCGCTCTGCCCTTGAAGTCGGCGAGGGCCACCGGGCGTCCGGTGTGATTGGGGAGGGTCCAGGCCGGAGCAGGTGGAGGAGACCACTGCGCCGGTCCCAGGCTGTCAGGATCTTCGGGAAGACTGCTCTCCTCCAGATTTCCAGGAGGCAGAGTCCAGCGCGTGGGGAGTCCAAGGGTGGTCGCGACCTTGTCGAGGGCGGGGAAACTGCGGTGGGCCTTGTCGGCCCGCAGGACGTCCTGGCGGAAGCTGCGATCGAAGGCTCTGGTGGCCGCAACGCGGTTTCCATTCTTAAAGCTGGTGGAGCAGTAGAGGGCGGTGGCGAAGAGGCCACGGGGGTTCTGTTCGAGATGATCGCGGGCCACCTGGAGTGCGATCCCGGGCTTTTTCAGTTTTTGCCAGGCCGCGGAATGGATGCCGGCAGGGAGATGGGGCGGGGAATGAGGTCCGCCGGGATCCTCCCGACTGCTGAGGGCATGGAAGTAGGTCAATCCGTCGGCCCAGGCTCCGATCAACGAGTCATTCTCGTAGCGCCTGGCCATCTTTGCCAGGGACAGCGCAATGGATCTGGCTTCATCCGGGCGTTCAAGGGAGCAGAGAGCAAGACCGGTCCAGTAGTTGGCCTGGGCCGCTTCCTGTGGAGAGCGGGACGTGGAGGTAAACCGGGGATCATTGCGGAAGAGATGGATGACATGTTCTGATTTTCCGGCCTGCATTGCGGCCTGCGCGTGGAGACGGCGGCCGAGGAGCAGGAGATCGGATGATGTCCTGTTGATTCCTTCCACGGTCAGGCTGCGGGGCAGGCTGAGGAGAGCGTCCGCAATCTCAAGCGCTTCCTGCAGTCGGCCCATTGAAACAAGCATGTCGCCGAGGGCGGCGTAATTTGAGGAGAGATTCTCTGCCGCCGGAGGCATGAGGAGGTGCTTGCGCATCTCGCGGTGGTGGACGCGGAGGGCACACTGGGACAGGGCAATGGCCTCATGTTGCCGGCCGTCGGCCCGCCATCCTTCCGCCGCGAAGCGCCATGAATCAGCAAGACCCGGGGCGGTGCTGGCGCTGGATCTGGCGTGCGCGCGGGCCTGGGCAGGTTGTTCGCGCAGCCAGAGGAATACGCGGTAGTGAGCGCCGGGGTGACGGGGGGAGAGAGTGGTGAGTTCGTGCGCGAGGCGGTCAACGGCCAGGTGGCTGGTGAGTTCGATGCCGGAGCGGTGGAGATCGAGGACGAGTTGGCGCAGGAGAAAGGCTTTTGCTTCCACGTCGTGGGGATAGGCAAGGGCAAGGTTCTCAAGGTCGTGAATGCGCTGTCGATGTCGCGCGCGATTCTGCTCCCCGGTCTGATCAGGAGGTGGCGGAGCCTTGACCGGGTTGTCGCGTTTGAGGTTGTAGAAGTTGGCAAGGACATGAATCCAGAGACGTTCGCGCGGAGTGGTGGAGTTGCCGGTCCGGCGCAGCGCAGTGTGGGCAAAGAGTCGGGCCCGGCCCGGTCGCTGTTCATTGGCGACTGCGAGGCCCCAGAAGATCATGGGGTTGCGGGGATCGGAGAGGAGGGCCTGCCGGAAAGAGCGCTCGGCCTCGCCATGGGCCTGACCGTGGATCCAGGCCACTCCCTGGTTGAACCAGCGCTGGGCTTCCTTGGAGGTGGTGGTGATGGGGAAACTGACCACCCCAATGTCATCGCGGAGAACCGGGGCACGCCAGGGGCCGTGTAGAAAGGCGAGGTTGACGGTGGCCGGGGCTTCCGGGTCGACCTGTTTGAGAAGGGGAGCGAGGCAGGGGAGCTTGAAGTTGCGGTAGGTTGTGGCGTTACCACCGGGGCTCAGGGCCAGCAGGGCCAATGCAGGAGCGATGGCCATCCTGAATCGTGAACCATGGCACCAGCAGGACATGGGATGAGACTACGCCCGGGGGGGGCTCTTCTCAAGGACGACTACTCCCGGTCATTCTGGCAGATCCCATGGGTGCGCCCCTTGCGGGTTCTGGGCTGGAAACAGTTGGTTCGGAAAAATGCGACCGGAAGTGTTGGTCATGCCCGCTCAATCCACCTTTTATTCATGTCATGAGTGATGCCGTCCCCGAGATCAGATTCATTGCCAACCTCTGGACCCTGGTGGAGCATCCTTCCGCCGGGGACGAGTGGTCCCTGGCAGAGAAGGTGGGGGCAGTGAAAGAGGCAGGCTTTGATGGGGTCAATCATCGTGGCAGCGCGGAACTGCACATCCTCCTGGAGCAACACGGGCTGGAGTTCTCAGGGCTTTTCGATGCCAACGATCCCTCGGAATATGCGGACTTGATTCGCACCCAGCTGGAATGTGGATCGTCGACCATCAATGTGCAGCTCTGCGATCACGATACGCCGGTCGAGGAGGCCATCTAGAAGACCATTCTCCTGATGGAAGAGGATGAGCGGCAGAACGCCAATGTCCACCTGGAGGTTCACCGGGACACCTGCACCGAGACCCCGGAGAAGGCTTATGCCATCGCCGATGGATACCGGCAGGCCACTGGCAGAATCCTGCGCATGAACGTCGATCACTCGCATCCCGCCATCATCAAGCACCTGCGACCCGCCGACTTTGCCGGGCGACTGCTTGATCGTCCGGAACTGCTGCAGCACGGCAACCTGCTGCACTGCCGCCCCTTCAACGGGCATCACTGTCAGATCCCTGTGACTGATAGCGAAGGAGGGTTCACCCGGGAGTTCCTCGACTATCTGCCCTTCGTGGAAGCAGCGTTTGCCTGCTGGCTGGAGGGACCGCGTCCCCACAATGTGCTCTGGGTGGTGCCCGAACTGGGTCCAGTGGCCAGTGGTTACGGGATCAGCACCTGGCCCCCGGTGTGGGAGGACTGCATCGTGGCAATGGGCGAGATGCGAAAGGCCTGGGAACGGGTGGGCGTGAACCCGGCAGGGTGACTGGCGGCCGGTGCTTTGCTCCCCGGGTCCCTGCTGCTCTTTGAAGAGATTCGAGGTCATGCAGGGAAACTTGCCAAGTCGGGAGGTGGAGGCGAAGATCGCCCGGTGTCGACGCGTGGGGACAAGGAGGTGAGAGTGATCCGCATCGGGCAACCCGATGGCCAGGAGGCCGACCGGGTCGCCTTGGAGGAGCCTCTGCAGCTCGTGGTGGATGGTCATCCGGTGGCAGTGCTGATGCGCACTCCGGGAAATGATGCAGAGCTGGCAACGGGATTCCTCTGGACCGAGGGAATCATCAGTTCGCAGGGAGAGATTGCCCGGATCGATCTCGAGGCGAAGGAGAATCATGTTCTCGTCTTCCTGGCCGACGGGGTGGAAGTCGACTTTGGTCGTTTGACGCGCCATCTCTTCAGCGCGTCCTCCTGCGGACTTTGTGGGAAGGCGACCATCGAGGCCATCACCTCCCTTCACGAACCCGTGGCCATGGGACCGGTCATTTCCGAGTCGGCCCTGATGGAGGCGCCGAACATGATGCGGGCAGTCCAGGCAACCTTTGAGGAAACCGGCGGGTTGCACGCCTCGGCGATTTTCGACCGGCAGGGGAGGCTCCTTGTCCTGCGCGAAGACGTGGGTCGGCACAACGCGCTGGACAAGGCGCTGGGCTGGGCTCTCATGAACAGCGTCGATCTCTCGAACAGTTTTGTCCTGATGTCGGGACGTCTCTCGTTCGAGCTGATGCAGAAGGCGCTGGCAGGTCGCATTCCCGTTGTGGCAGGGATCTCGGCTCCCTCCTCCCTGGCGGTGGAGTTTGCCCGGGAAGCGAATCAAACCCTGGTGGGCTTCCTGCGCCCGCCGCGCTTCAATATTTATGCGGGTTCAGAGCGTGTAGGGGAGCAGCAGGACGGTCACGAGTAACTGCCTCTTCCTGCTCATGGCACCCTTGATGCCGTGGTTGCCAGCTTGAAGGTTGCGTGGTCAGGTCAGGCGGTTAGGTCAGGCTGGCCGTTGCCCTGCGGTTGAGATTGTCCCCGATATACAGTCTGGGGGAGAGTTTTCATCAATCGGGGTGCGCTGGACGGGAATTTCATCCCGGCCTTGTGCCATAAGTGATTGTCCAAGTGCAGGGTGCGGGGTGCAGGGGGCCAGCGCGGCGGGATGCTGGCGGATTTCCGGTATTGCGAGCCAGGAACCGCAAAGCGATTGAAAAATGAATGTTCATCATCATGATCATCCCGTGATGAAGATGACGCTACCCATCGCCCTCACCCTGATTTGCCCCCTGTTGGCTTATGCCCATCCGGGGGGGCACTATCAGAAGGACCCCTTCCGTCAACTTGATGAGGCCCTGCCCGATCCCAATGAGGTGCGGGCTGCCAATGGAGCACCAGGTCCGGAATACTGGCAGCAACGCGCGGACTACAAGATCAACGTGGTGCTCGACGACAAGAACCAGCGTCTCAAGGGGTCGGAGACGATCACCTACACCAACAATTCGCCAATGGACCTGACTTACCTCTGGGTGCAACTGGATCAGAATCGCTTCGAGCAGCAGGCCCTCGGTCACCAGGCCATGGAGGCACCTGACTTCGGAGACGTTGGTTTCCGGACCCTGCGCAACGAGTTGGCGCGTGAGGGATTTGAAGGGGGCTATCGGATCAAGTCCGTGCGCGATGAGAGCGGGAATCCACTCAGTCATTCCATTGTCGATACCATGATGCGGGTGCAGGTGCCAGTAGCGGCGGGGGCGACAGTGGGGGTGGCCATCGACTGGGAGCACAACATTGTCAATGCGAAGGCCATCCGGGCTCGGGGTGGCTACGAGTACTTCAAGGAGGATGACAACTACATTTACACCATCGCGCAGTGGTATCCCCGGGTGGCGGCCTTTACCGATGTGAACGGGTGGCAGCATAAGCAGTTCCTGGGGCGCGGGGAGTTTGCCCTCGAGTTCGGTGATTACGAAGTGGCCCTGACCGTTCCCGAGGATCACATCGTGGCGGCTACCGGGACGCTGCAGAACCCCGGGCAGGTGCTCACGGTGGCCCAGCGGGAGCGCCTGCAGCGGGCAGAGGGCGGGGATGAACCTGCCTTTATCGTGACTCCGGAGGAGGCGAGGAAGAACGAGAAGGAGAAGGCCGGGGGGAACAAGACCTGGGTTTTCCGGGCGGAGAACGTTCGCGATTTCGCCTGGGCCTCCTCCCGCAAGTTCATCTGGGATGCCGCCCACGTGAAGGTGGGCGGGAAGAAGGAGCGGGTCTGGGCCATGTCGGTCTATCCCAATGAGGGGGAACCGCTCTGGAGCAAGTATTCCACCCACTCCGTGATCCACGCCCTGCAGGTGTTTTCCAAGCACACCTTTGATTACCCCTACCCGGTGGCGATCTCCGTGCACGGACCGGTCTTCGGAATGGAGTATCCCATGATCTGCTTCAATGGGCCCCGTCCGGAGGAGGATGGCACCTACTCGCGTCGGACCAAGTATGCCCTCATTTCGGTGGTCATCCACGAGGTGGGGCACAACTGGTTTCCCATGATCGTGAATTCGGATGAGCGGCAGTGGACCTGGATGGACGAGGGGTTGACCACTTTCTGCCAGTTCCTGGCCGAGCGGGAGTGGGAGGAGAAGTATCCTTCGCGCAGGGGGATGCCCCCCAGCATCGCCAGTTACATGAAGCGCGATGACGAGATGCCCATCATGACCAATTCAGAATCGCTCCGCTACTTCGGGAGCAACGCCTATGCCAAGCCGGCGGTGGCTCTCAACATTCTGCGGGAATCGATCCTCGGGAGGGAGAATTTTGACTTTGCCTTCAAGGAATACGCCAACCGGTGGAAGTTCAAGCGGCCCACTCCCGCTGACTTTTTCCGCACGATGGAGGATGCCTCGGGCGTGGATCTTGACTGGTTCTGGACCGGCTGGTTCTACACCACGCACCACGTTGACCTGGGCATCAAGGGAGTGAAGCTCTACCAGTTGGATACAAGGGATCCGGACATTGAAAAACCGAAGAAGAAGGAGAAGGAGGACAAGGAGGACGCCAAGCTCCTGACGAACAAGCGTAACACGGGAATCAAGAGATATACTGACCGCTTCCCGGATCTGCTCGATTTCTATAATGAGCATGATGAAGATGATGTGACCAGGAAGGACCGTGACGATTTTCAGGAATTTCTTGAGAAACTGGAAGATCACGAACGAGAAGTTCTGGAGGCCAATCGCTACTTTTACCACATCAACCTGAGCAACGAAGGAGGGTTGGTCATGCCGGTGGTCCTCAGGGTGGAATACGAAGACGGAGAGGAAAAATTCATGCGCCTGCCCGCCGAACTCTGGAAGAAGAAATCGAAGGAAGTGTCCAAGCTCCTGGTTTCCAGAAAGAAGGTGGTGAGCATCGAACTTGATCCCAATCTTGAGATTGCCGATGCCGACCGTACCAACAATGACTGGCCCGCCAAGCCGGAGGAACTCACCTTCACGCTGGACAAGGAGGAGAAGAAGAACCTGATGAAGCAATTGAAGGAAGAGAGGGAAAAGAAGGAAGAGAAGGAGCAGAAGGAAGAGTGAGGCTTCGTTCTCCCGTTGTGCCGGATTCATGAGCGTTACCCGGTGAAGTCGGGGTTGACCCTTGAAAAGCCCGGCCACGGATTCATGCTGAGCATGTGATTGCCGAAACAGGGGAATTCAGGGTGGAAACCCAGGGGAAGGGGACCTGCGAAATTACCGATGAGGTGGCGGCCATCGTGCACCGGTCGGGTGTTTCGCGGGGCACGGTGACGGTGTTCGTGAAACACACCAGCGCCAGCCTTGTGATCATGGAAAATGCCGATCCCAGTGCGCGGCGGGATCTGGAGGAATTCTTCGAACGGTTGGTGCCGGAGGACACGCCCTACTTTGTCCACACCATGGAAGGTTCCGACGACATGCCTTCTCACATCCGGATGGCCCTCACACGGACCAGCGAGGTGATCCCCGTGGTGGAGGGGCGGATGGCGTTGGGAACATGGCAGGGAATCTTCCTCTTTGAACACCGTCGCGCCCGACACACCCGTCGGATCGTGGTGAGCGTGGTGGGCCAGTGAGAGGCAGGGGGCCGCATTTGGGCGGGAGATGCCGGCTGATCTTCCTGACCCTTGTCTCTACAGGAAGGAAACTTGCGGGTTGCGTGAGGGAAGGTAACGGAACTAGGCTGTGGTGTGGACGACAGGGTCTCGCAGTTGATAGATCTGGCCTTGGCGGAGGATATCGGTCCGGGGGACGTGACATCGGAATACTTCGTGCCGGCTGATCGCGAGGGGCGGGCCTTTCTGGTAGCCAAGTCGGACGGGGTGGTGGCCGGGGTGGACCTCGGGGCTGAAGTGTTCAGGCGGATCGATGCCGGGATCGAGATCAACGTCATGTTGCAGGACGGATCCGCCATTGCGCCGGGGGCCTATGTCATGGAGGTCGCGGGGAATGCCCGCTCGCTGCTGACCGCGGAACGCACCGTGCTCAATTTCGTGCAACGCCTCTCAGGGGTGGCCACCAAGACAGCCCTCTTTGTGGAGGCGGTCAAGGGGACGGGTGCTACCATCATTGATACCCGCAAGACCACCCCCGGCTGGCGCTCGCTGGAGAAGGCCGCGGTGGTGGCGGGGGGCGGGCAGAATCACCGCATGGGTCTCTACGACCGCGCCATGGTGAAGGATAATCACCTGGTGGTGGAAGGGGGGGTGGAGGCGTTGCGTGAGTCCGCGCTCCGTCTGAAGGAAGCGCATCCCGGGGTGGGAGTGGAGGTAGAGGCCGAGACTCTGGAACAGGTGGAGGTGTTTCTGGAGATCGAGGAAGTTGATTATCTCCTGCTCGACAACATGGAGAACGAGCAGATGAAGAAGGCGGTTGAATTGCGGGGTGATCGCGAGCGCCCTCTTATGGAGGCCAGCGGAGGAATAAACCTGGATACCGTCCGGGGCATTGCGGAAACCGGAGTGGAACTCATCTCGGTGGGAGCCCTGACTCACTCCGCCACCGCTCTGGATCTTTCCCTCGAATTCGTTTCATCTGAAGAGCGGGGCTGACCCTGGTTCCCAGGACCGATGGCAGCCAACCGGAAGAACTTTGAGCTCATGGGGGGGCACATCGAGTGGTACGATTCGATTGGTTCGACCAATGACCGTGCCTGCGAAATTGTCCGCGAGGAGGGGGCACAGGCCCACGGGTGGATCGTGGGAGCGGAGGAACAGACCGAAGGGCGGGGTCGCAAGGGGGCGAGCTGGATCAGTGAGCCGGGAAAGGGGCTGACTTTCTCGCTGGTGCTCTCCCCGCTGTGGGAGCGTGAACACTGGGGCTGGCTCAGCCTGGCAGCGGCCCTTGCCGTGTGTGAAGGAGGGTTGCTTCCCTCCGGTCTGGCTCCTCTCATCAAGTGGCCCAACGATGTGCTCGTTGAAGGGCGCAAGATCTGCGGAATCCTGATCGAGACGATTGCTGATTGTGCCGTGATCGGGATCGGGCTGAATGTGAATGAACGCGGGTTTCCCCCGGAACTTGAAGCGGTGTCGATGTTTCAACTCCTCGGAGTGGAGACCGGACGCGAGCCCCTCATGGGGGCGATCCGGGACAAGCTGATGAATCTTATTCACCTGGAGGAGCCGTTGATTGCAGAGCACGCATGGGATCTTCTGGCGTGGAAGGACAGGGAGGTGGAGACTGCCTCCGGCGAGCGGGGAAGGATCCGGGGATTTGGTGAAAATGCCGAACTCAAGGTGGAGACCCCCGGGCGCCTGATCACCTTGTCTGATCCGGAGGGAATCCGGCTGGTCCCGCCTGCCGGGTAGCCGAATGTCTTGAAATGATGCGCCACGTGGGGTTCTCTCCGTCCGCTATGGCGGAGCTGAGCAAGGCATACGAACCCGGTGAAGTTGAAGGGAGTTGGTACCGGCGCTGGGTCGAGGCCGGCTGCTTCCGGGGTGACGAGACCTCAGGCAAGCCGGCCTATTCGATTGTGATTCCGCCGCCCAATGTGACGGGGATCCTGCACATGGGTCACGTGCTCAACAATGCTCTGCAGGACATCCTGTGCCGTCGGGCCCGCCAGGAGGGAAAGGAGGTGCTGTGGCTGCCAGGTACGGACCACGCCGGCATTGCGACCCAGACCAAGGTGGAGCAGAAGCTGCGCGACGAGGGCAGGACCAAGCATGATGTGGGACGTGAGAAATTCCTTGAGATGGTGTGGGACTGGAAGGAGCACCATGGAGGAATAATCATCGATCAGCTCAAGCGTCTCGGGTGTTCGTGCGACTGGAGCCGCGAGCGCTTCACGATGGACGGGGACTACTCGCGCGAGGTGCAGCGGGTGTTCGTGCATCTTTTCGAGAAGGGGTTCATTTATCGTGGCAAGCGCATGGTGAACTGGTGCCCGGTATCCCTCACCGCCCTTTCGGACGAGGAGGTCGAGATGACCCCGCAGAAATCCAAGCTCTACTACATGAGGTACGAGCTGGTGGATGAAGAGGATGCCTGTCTGCAGATCGCGACCACGCGACCGGAAACCCTGATGGGTGACACCGGGGTGGCCGTCAACCCGAAGGATCCCCGCTATGGTCACCTGGTCGGGAAGCGCGTCCGGCGGCCATTCCCGGAAGCCGAGATTCCCATCGTGGCGGATGAGCATATCGACATCGAATTTGGGACGGGTGTGCTCAAGGTCACCCCGGCCCACGATAAGGCCGACTTTGAGATCGGGATGCGCCACGGCCTGGAGATCGTGGACGTTCTTCATCCGGACGGTACCGTCAATTGCCCGGCGTGTCCGGACCTGCATGGCAAGGACCGATTCGAGGCCCGCGATCTGGCGGCGGCCCGGCTCGAAGAGATGGGTCTGCTGGACAAGGTTGAGGATTACGAGAACAAGGTGGGCTTTTCGCAGCGTGCCGGGGTGCCCATCGAGCCGCGCATCTCGATGCAGTGGTTTCTCAGGTATCCCCAGGTGGAGCGGGCGACCCGGGTGGTGGCCGAGGGCGAGATCGTTTTCCGGCCCGAGCGCTGGAAGAAGACCTACCTCCACTGGCTGGAGAACATCCAGGACTGGTGTATCAGTCGTCAGCTCTGGTGGGGGCACCGGGTGCCGGTGTGGTACCGGAAGGAAAAGGTCAAGGCACTGAAGGAGGCGGAGAATCTGGACCTTTCCCACCTGGAAAGCGGAGATATTTTCGTGGGTGTTGATCCGCCCCCGGATGACGGGGAGTGGGTGCAGGATGACGACGTAATGGACACCTGGTTCAGTTCCTGGCTGTGGCCCTACGCCACCATGGACGAGGCCACGCAGGCCAAGTTTTATCCGACGGTGGACCTTTGTACCGGACCGGACATCATCTTCTTCTGGGTCGCCCGCATGATCATGGCGGGTCTGGAGTTCAAGGACGAGATTCCGTTCAGCAACGTCTACTTCAACAGCATCGTGCGGGATGTCGAGGGGAAGAAGATGTCCAAGACCCTTGGCAATTCACCTGATCCGCTCGATCTGATCGCGAAGTACGGAGCCGACGCACTGCGCTACGGATTGATGCGGATTGCGCCCACCGGCCTTGATGTAAAGTTTGACGAGAAACAGATCGAGGAAGGGCGTAACTTCGCCAACAAGCTCTGGAATGCCTGCCGTTACCGGCAGATGCAGGGAGCGGTTGAGGGGGAGGCGGCGAGCCCCAACATCTACGCGGTGGACATTCTGGGAAAGCTGTCCTCGCTTGAGGAGGGGGTGGAGCGGGCTCTGGGCACCTATTCCTTCAACGATGCAGCTCAACAACTCTACCAGTTCTTCTGGTCGGAATTCTGCGACTGGTATCTCGAAGCGGTGAAGGGCGACTTTCGCGAGGATGCTGAGGCAGGGCGCAAGGCGTCCACCCTGCAGGTCATGGATCTCGTCTTCGAGCGTTATTTGCAGCTGATGCATCCCTACATGCCCCATCTCACCGAGGAGCTATGGGAGAAACTGGGCTTTGGTGAAGAGGGAGCTCTCCTCATGCAGCAGGCCCTTCCGGCGCAGTCCGCTCTGGCAAGTTACGGGATCGCGGAGGAGGCTCGCGGCGAAGCGGGGGAACGGGTGGGGGCAGTCTACGATTCCGTTTCCCGGGTGCGTAATCTGAAGGCGGAATACAATCTCGCAGCCAATCGGAAGGTGCGCCTCATCGTGAAGGCTGCTGGCGACTGGGTTGAGGGTGAGGGCGCTACCATAGCGCTTCTCTGCGGAGCAAAAGAGGTTGAATTCCCAACGGACTACGAAGCTCCCAGAGGAACTCCGGTGGCGGTCACGGCGATTGGAGAAGTTTATCTTCCCCTGGAGGGACTGGTTGATCTGGAAGCCGAAAAGAAGCGCATCGAGGCCGAGATCGCCAAGGTGAAAAAGGAACTGGTCCGGAGCGAGGGGATGCTAGGCAATCCGAAGTTTGTGGAAAACGCCAAGCCGGAGGTCGTGCAGCAGGAGCAGGAACGGCTTGAGGAGTGGCGGGAGAAGATGAGCCAGCTTGAGGAGCTTCTTGGGGCTCTGTCATAGCTCTTGATTAGTTCCGCCCATAAGGCACGTTTTGAGGAGGCACGACTGCGATGGGGGATATCTCTGAAGTTCCAGGCATTACAGATTCTGTCCTCCCGCTTCTTCGCGAGGCGGAGCTGGATACCGTAGAGCTGCTGACCTCCCTGGAGGCTGAAGAAATCATGACACGGCTCGATCAAGCCGGGAGGCGTCTTGCGGTGCCCGGGCAGGGCCCGTCGGCGGAACTGGTGAAGGCATGGCAGAGCACTGGTCGTGATCTTTTGCGCAAGCAGGCCGTGGTTCCTGCCCCGGAGGCGAAGGAGGTTTCGCTGGACAGCCTGCAGGGAGCTGGAATCGAGCTTTCCTCGGTGCCGGTCGCCAAGGTGCTGGAAGAGTCCCCTCCCGGGGACCGTGCGGGCGAGGTCGTCAGGAAAACCGGGTTGGAAGGCCGGGAAAATCTCAGGGAATTTTCCCCCCGGGATAGCGAAACCGTGGAATCCAAGGAGCCAGACATTGCCTTTCAGACCCTGGAGGAGCGGCGGGATGTCAGCTTGCGGGGAGAGCGGCGCAACCGGGGCATGTCGCACCCCGACGCGGCATTGGTGAGATGGGCTGCCCTGGTGACGGTAGCGGTCATGTTACTGTCGATCATGGCGGTCCTGGCCCTGGTGACGATTGGAATCATGGTGCTCTTTCTTAAGGTCCAGTTTCACTGGAGCATTACGTTGCTTTTTCTCGTCTTCCCCTTTTGCCTCATCCTCTATCTCGCACAGGGCACGAAGGCGCGTTGCCGGCTCTGTGGCCAGAGGTTGTTCGTGCCCAAGAAGTGCGGTAAGCACGTGCGGGCCGGGAGATCCATCCTTGGGCACACCTTTGCGGTGGCTCGCAATGCGGTCATCTTTGCCAACTATCGCTGCATGCTCTGTGGAACCAAGACCCGGCTGAAGGACTAGGGTGGTCAGCGGAAATCGTGGATTATTCCCGGACCCGCGAGTCGATCACGATGGTGACTGGTCCGTCATTGGTGAGGGTGACCTCCATCATGGCCCCGAAGCGGCCGCGCCCCACCTCCTTGTCCAGGCACCCGGAGAGAAATTCGCAGAACTGTCGGTAGAGTGGTTCGGAATGTTCCGGTGGGGCGGCTCTGATAAAGGAGGGTCGATTGCCTTTTTTCGTGCTGGCATGCAGGGTGAACTGGCTCACCACGATCGCTTCGCCTCCGGTGTCGAGGAGGGAGCGATTCATCCGGCCTTCCCCGTCTTCGAAAATGCGCATGCCGGTGATCTTGCGTGCGAGCCACTCGACATCCTCTTCCCCGTCAATTTCTTCGATTCCAAGGAGGATCAGGAGGCCTGAGCCGATGGCGGAGACGGGTGCTTCCTCAACGGTGACGGAGGCTCTGGAAACGCGTTGAATGACGGCACGCATGCCCGGAGTTTCAGTCCCAGGTTGCAGGGTTCAAGCTCTCTGAACGGGAAACTCGAAAGAGGGGGCTGAGCGGTCCGGGCAGAAAGAGGTGCCCGACGCCCCAGATGAAGAGGCTCCCCGGGAGGGCGAGGAGTTCAGATGGGCGGGGAGCGGAGGGTCATGAATGACGGGGAATTCGGGAGCCTCGCAATCCAATCGAAGTCGCGGAAGTATTGATTGAACTGATGATCAAAGGTGCTACCCATCGGGACGGAATGAACATCCACCATCTTGAGCTGTTCTACTTCGTTGCCAAATACGAGGGGATCACGGCGGCCGTCCGGAAAATGCCCTACGGCATCCAGCAGCCGGCGGTGAGTGGACAGATCCTGCAGTTGGAGCGGGATCTGGGTGTGAAACTGTTCAATCGGAGGCCCTTCGCGCTCACGCCGGCGGGGAATGAACTCTATGATTTCCTCTATCCGTTCTTTTCCCGTCTTGGGGACATGGAGGCCTGCTTGAAGGGTGAGGAGAGTCTTCATCTGCGGATTGCCGCCTCGGCATCAGCGATACGTAATCATTTTCCTGATCTTCTGGGCGAGATGCGGAGGGAGGAACCGGATGTCCGTTTTACTCTGCGGGAGGTGCAGCCCTCGGATATTCACGGCCTTCTCCTCAATCAACAGATCGATCTTGCGATCAGCATCATTTACGGCCGTCACATGGAGGGCTTGCAGTCGGTGGAACTGCTCAAGGTCCCTCTCGTGCTGTTGGTGCCGGAGAAAGGTAAGATCCGGCGCTTGAGAGACATGCTGGAGGATGATCCGTATTCAAAGGGCAAGATCTCGAAATATCCGCTGGTGGGGCTGCCTCCCCACGAGATCCTGGGCAAGATCTTCACGGAGGCGTTTAATGAGCGCGGCATTGATATGGTTCCCAGCATGGAGGTGGATTCCCTGGAACTGATCGGGGATTACGTGGTGCGGGGCTTCGGGGTGGGAATGGGAGTGGACATTCCGGAGAAGGAACCGCCGGAAGGGCTGCGCAAGATCCGGCTTACCGGCTTTCCTCCGGTGGTGGTGGGAGCGATTTACCAGGGGAGCCTGAAACCCGTTGCCAGGGATTTCCTCGCCTTGGCCCGCAAGCGCGCCCGAACCCTGATTAGAGGCAAGTAATCTCATGACCAGAGAGGGACTGATTCTGAAGATTGACTGTCCGGACCGCCCCGGGTTGGTGGCGCGGATCGCGGGATACGTATCAGATCACGAGGGCAACCTGGTGGAGTTCAACCAGTTTACGGATACGGCGAACCAGAAATTCTTTGCCCGTCTTGAAGTCGATACCTCCGGACTGGATGTGGAGACGGACGACTTTGTGAGTGGTTTCGGGACACTGGGACGCGCGCTGGAGGCCCGCTGGCACTTTCGACGACTTCCCTATCGCATGCGCACCGCAGTGCTGGTGACGCGCACCGATCACTGCCTCAACGAGATTCTCTGGCGGGCGCAACTCGGGGAAGTCCCCGTGGATATCACCTCCATCATTGGAAACCGTGAAGACTGCCGGCCGATTGCGGAAAAGGCGGGCATTCCCTTTCATTTCGTCGAAATTGGAGAGGACAAGGAGCCCGGGTTCCGAAAGATCGAGAAACTGCTGCAGGAGCAGTCGGTCGAACTGGTCGTTCTCGCGCGGTTCATGCAGGTCGTTCCCGGGTGGTTGTGCGGATCCTACGAAGGTCGCATGATCAACATCCATCATAGCTTCCTGCCGGCTTTCGCGGGGGCCAATCCCTACCGCAAGGCCTTTGAGCGCGGGGTGAAGTTGATCGGAGCGACCTGTCACTACGTGACGGAGAACCTGGATGCAGGTCCCATCATCGACCAGGAAGTGGAGCGGGTGCAACATTACCACTCCGTGCAAGACCTCATCCGCCTAGGCCGGGATTGCGAGCGGTCAGCCCTCGCCAGAGGCATTCGCTATCACGTGCACGACCGCATCATCCTGGATGGACATCGTGCTATTGTGTTCCCGGACTGAGGATGTCCGGGGACTCCTCGAGGGGGGAATGTCCGGGATGTCTCCGAGGGTTTGATTTGTCGAAAGGCCGCCCGGTAACCGGATTGAAGGGCGAGAGAGGGCGGGAACAGGGAGCAGGCCTGGACAATGACGGGGAGGCCGGCCCTGCTGGAAGGTTTCAGCAGGGAATAGTGGTTTGCAGCAGGGAGGTTGCGGAGGAGGATTCCAGTTGATCCGCCCCACGGGGGAGCAGGAGACAGTTTCCCGCTGTGAAGGAGCGGTCATCGCGGTCGTGCAAGGCACCCTTCACCACCGTGATGATTGAAAAGCGATCGGAATCAGGATTGCCGACGGCCGCTCCAGCAGGGAGGTCCAGTTGATCGACCGTAAAGTGATCACATTTTGCCAGGGTGCTGCCGTCGGGTGTGTCCATCCCGGGTTCCTGGTCGTGAAAGTCGATGCAGTCCAGCGATTCCGGGATGTGCAAGTCACGCGGATTGCCGTCCAGACCGATCCGGTTCCAGTCGAAGACACGATAGGTGGTGTCGGAGTTCTGCTGAATCTCGTAGATCAGGAACCCGGCCCCGATGGAATGGAGGCGACCGGAGGGAATGAAGATGGACTGTCCGGTCCGGGGTTCCACGGCGTGGACAACCTGGTCGACCGTCCCTTCCGTGAGCGCGGTTTCAAACTGCTGGCGCGTCACCCCGTTCCTGAGGCCGAGATAGAGTCTGGCACCGGGAAGGGCATCGGCAATGTACCACATCTCCGTTTTCGGTTCGCCACCCAGACGGGGAGCGACTTTTGCGGGAGGATGAACCTGGATGGAGAGGTCATGGCGGGCATCGAGAATCTTGATGAGGAGGGGGAACCGTTCGCCTTGCAGTCCCTCGCCAAAGATTTCCTCGCGTCGCTGCGTCCAGAGATCGTGCAGGGTGAGTCCTGCCATTTCCCCGGCGGTCACCACGGATTGTTCATTGCTGCGATCCGTGATTTCCCATGATTCGCCGTAGGGTTGGGAATCGGGCAGGTCCCTGGAATAAACTTCCTCCAGCGTCCGGCCACCCCACACTCGGGTCATGTAGAGTGGTTGAAAGGTGATCGGCTGCACACCAATGGATTGAACACGGTGGGCGGTAATTGCCAAGAGGCAAGCGGTGACAATGAGAACGGACCGGGAGAGGATCAGTGCCGTCGATCGCTCCGGAGGGGGAGTCTGCCGGGTCGAATTCAGCCTTCAGTCCGGGCTCCGGGTGAAAACTGGCGGGGGGCACCGGACTGCTTGTGATTAAAGGGGAGGGGAATTTCCCGGTCGTTTTGTCGCGGCCCAAGGGGCAACCTCTCAAGACTTCTTTCCCAGGTTCTCCACGATCTTTCGCAGGCGGGGCCCCAACGGGCCGACCAGGGAGGATTTGTAGTCCTCTTCGGTATCGATGTCGGGCAGGGGGGGGAGCGTATAGAGGGAAATACCCTCTTCGGCCGCCCGCTCCGTAGTGATCTGGCAGGTGACCGGGGTGCTCCACGGAATTCTGTCGAAGAGAGCGGGCAGGTAACGCTGCATGCCAAGAAGGTGGTATCCTCCGTCCGGGGTCGGTCCGATGACCGCGTCGTGGGTGTCGTTGAGCTGGGCAAAGGCCGCCTGAATCCACCGGCTGGAAATTTCAATGCAGTCACTGCCGATGAAGGCGACCTTCTGGTAGCCCTCCTGGAAGGCCTGCCGGGCGGCGCGGGTGAGGCGAGCTCCCAGGTCACCTCCGCCCTGGGCTCGGAAGTCAATGTGCTCCAGGTTCAGTTTAATCTCCGGCGTGTCCATGATCTCGGGCAGGATCCAGAAGCGGATGGCATCGTGGGCGTCGTCGGGTGTGTAGCAGAAGCGCAGGTGGCACTGTTCCAGTCCGCTTAACTGCATGAGGAGAAGGCG
Source organism: Roseibacillus sp. (assembly GCA_014240355.1). Classification (GTDB taxonomy): domain Bacteria; phylum Verrucomicrobiota; class Verrucomicrobiia; order Verrucomicrobiales; family Akkermansiaceae; genus Roseibacillus_B. The sequence goes on from JAAZXD010000001.1 coordinate 34,852, forward strand.
CACCATTGCACGGTAGACGGTCGCCGCCTGTTCCGCACCCACGGTGGCGGCCAACCGGGTTTTGACCTCGCCAGGGAGGGGTTCTTTCAGGAAGAGGAGGAGGAGGCGCATCAGGTCGGGAAGAAAGAGGCGGGGAAAGGGAGCGAAGAGGGCAATATCCTTAAGGTTTCTTGAAAATAAAAAAAACTGTCATTCAATCTTGTTCACCCTTTGATTTTAGGGGATTCTATGCATGAAGCGGAATCCTTTTCGCGGCTCTGTGTAAAAATTTATGGCGAGATCCAGGAACAAGTCGAAGCGGAAGGGCGCCGACGAGTCTCGTTGGTCGAGTGAGGGGATGGGCATCTTGCTTGCAGGAACGGGCGTGCTCCTGCTCCTGTCGCTCATTTCGTACACCCCGGGGGATCTGCCGATCAAGTTTCCGTTCACCGATTGGACGCTTCTGGGGGACTTCGCCCTGGGAATGGAAGCAAATCATCCCCGGGACAACTGGATTGGGCCGGTGGGGAGCCTGATCGGTTTCGGCCAGATTCAGCTCTTTGGGGTGGCGGCCTATCTGCTTCCGCTGGGATTGATCTGGCTGGGCGTGGCGCGTCTCTTTCTGGATGCGTCCTTCAGCATGCGAACCTGGATTGGATTTGCGGTCTGCCTGGTCAGTGGTGCGAGCCTGGTGGCGGTGCAGGACAGCTTCTTTACGAGTTGGCAGACGACATACCTGATTGCCGGGACGGGTGGAGTGATTGGAGAGGGACTGGGCATAGTGGTATTCAAGGGACTGCTCAACAGTCTGGGCTCGATCATCCTGCTCGGGATGATCTACTGGTTGAGTTTTTTCACCCTGCTGGGAGCGCACCCCATCAAGTTCGTCAAGGAACTGTGCCGCTGGATTGTCGAAAAGAGTGGTGAGATCCGTGAAGCCTGGGCTGCACGGGTGGAGGAGAAGAGCGGATCGGACAGGTCGCGGTCGTCTTCGAAGGAGAAGTCGGCGTCCCGGAAAAAGAAGGTGAAGGACCGGAAACCTCTGGTGGAAGCAGAGGAGGAGCAGTGGGAGAGTGAGGCGGAAGCCGATTTCGAAGAGGACGAGGAAGGGCAGTCCCACTTGCCCCTGCAGGAACTTCCCGAACCGCAGATCATTGATGCCACCCAGCGCATCAGGCCCACCATTGAGGCCGGAGCCAAACCCTTCGAGCGCAAGAAACCCAAACAGCATGCCGCCCTCAGCACGGAAGGTTTCGAGGATTACGAACTGCCCGGGTTCGATCTGCTGGAATATGAGGAGGAGGATTCCCCAACCGAGGACAACACTGATGTCCTCATTGCGCAGCAAACCAAGATCGTGGAGACTCTCAAGGCGTTCGGAGTGGATGTGACCGCTGGTGACATCACCCGTGGCCCGACCATCACCCGTTACGAGGTTTACCCGAGCGTTGGCCTGCGGGTGAGCCGGATCGCACAGTTGGAACCGGACCTGGCGCGGGCGACCAAGGCGGAGCGGATCAACATTCTCGCCCCTATTCCCGGCAAGGATACGGTGGGAATCGAGATTGCCAATGACTCGCGGATGCCCGTGGCCCTGCGGGAACTGCTGCAGGACGACGAGTTCCGCAGCTCCAAGCGCAAGATCCCTCTCGCTCTGGGCAAGGATGTCTATGGCAAGGCGGTCATCGGCGATCTCGCAGCCATGCCACACCTTCTGGTGGCGGGCGCCACCGGATCCGGCAAGTCGGTCTGTATCAACTCAATCATCTCAAGTATTCTCTTCAAGTTCGGTCCAGACGAGCTGCGGTTCATCATGATTGACCCGAAAGTGGTTGAAATGCAGATCTATTCAGCTCTTCCGCACCTCGTAGTGCCGGTCGTTACTGATCCGCGTAAGGTGGTGGGTGCGCTCAAGTGGTGCGTCAATGAAATGGAGCGGCGCTACAAGATCTTCGCCAAAGAAGGTGTTCGGAACTTCGATTCCTTCAACAACCGGGTGCGCGACGAGGGGGAATACGGACTTGATGCAGCGGAGGAGGACTGTGAAGAGGAAGAGGAAATCGTCGATGAGGAGCAGGTTGAGTCGATTGCAGCGGCGCTGGAGGATGGGGAACTGGGGCCGGTGGATGGAGACTGGGAAGAGGAAGAAGAGATCCCCGACCGTTTCCCCTACATTGTGGTGATTATCGATGAACTGGCTGATCTCATGCAGACCGCTCCGGCTGATGTGGAGATGTGTATCGCCCGGATTGCACAGAAGGCTCGGGCGGCAGGAATCCATCTGATAGTAGCCACTCAGACGCCGCGGGCCGATGTGGTGACCGGGATCATCAAGGCGAACATCCCGAGTCGTATCGCCTTTCAGGTGTCCTCGGCCCTGGACAGTCGCGTTATTCTCGACGGCAAGGGTGCGGAGAAACTGGTAGGCAAGGGTGACCTGCTCTTCCTGCCGCCCGGCTCGGCCAAGCTCGACCGGGCCCAGGGCGCCTGGATTTCCGACGAGGAAGTGGAATCCCTGGTGGAGTTCTGCTCCGACCAGAGCGAGCAGCGTTTCGAGAAAAGTGTGCAGGCCAGTATTGAGGGTGGAGGAGGAGGGGAAGATGGTGATGAGGATGAGGTTTCCGATGCCGATGAGGAGATTCTCCAGAAGTGTCTCGAGGTCATCATGCAGGAACAGAAGGCGAGCACATCGCTTCTGCAGCGGCGGCTGCGTCTGGGCTATACCCGTGCCGCCCGCATGGTAGATATCCTTGAGCAGCGCGGGATCGTGGGTCCGGCAGACGGAGCGAAACCTCGCGAGGTGTATTTCAAGGAGGAACCCGCGGGGATAGAGTAGCAGGAATCCGGGACGTCTTATCGGGAAGGGGACTGGAGCAGGTACTGGACCGCGGCCATGATGGCTCCGTGGATCTCCTCGATGGCTTGATCCGCATCGATCACACGCAGGAAATCGTCCTGCACGGAATGGAAAATCTGACTGCAATGCTGCAGGGATTCCCGCTGTTCGAATTCGTTGCCCCGCCCGTCGCGGACGCCGATCCGTTCAAGAGCCGTGTCGAGGGAGAGGTCGAGAAGGAGAAGCAGGTCGGGGCGGGGTGCAAATTCCTCATTGATCCTGCGGATCTCTCCGGGATCGAAGCCGCGGACCCCCTGATAGGCCATGGTGGAAAAGTAATAGCGGTCGAGGATGACGATCTCGCCATCCTGCAGGGCAGGAGCGATGAGCTTTTCCACGTGCTCACGCCGGTCCTGGTGAAAGAGTTGAAGTTCCTCCTCGGGAGAGAGCCGCCCGCTGGTGGCTGACTCCCGCAGCCTGCGGCCGAATGGTCCGTCGGTGGGTTCGCGGGAGAGAATCACGCGGCGTCCCTCCTGGCGCAGGGCCTTGGCAAGGAGTCCGGCCTGGGTCGACTTGCCCGTGCCGTCGATGCCTTCCAGGACGATGAGGAGACCGGGGTGATTTCGGGGTGTGCTCAGAGGAAAGTTTCAGTGCTCAGAGGATTGCCTCCCATGGCCAGCATGCTGCACGTTGCAGACTATGAATGGAGGAGGGCACTCCCGGCAGGATTTGAACCTGCGACCTACGGATTAGAAATCCGTTGCTCTATCCAACTGAGCTACGGGAGCGTGGGCAGGATTCTACGCCATCGGGGAGAGTTGGCAAGACAGCCGGTGGAGTGGGGGGAGCCCTGATGCTGCCCTTATGGCGCGAGATTGCAGGTTGGGAAGCCGTAGCAGGGTTCTCTCTTGCAGGGGCGGTGCTTCATGCCGCGGCTGGTAGTAATCAAGGGTCCTGCTGCCGGGAAGACGAGACAGTTCTCCGGCGAGGAAATCCTTGGCAAGGACGCGGCCCCACGATCGTCATCAGCATCGCCCCGTATTGCGAGCGACAGGCGACAGAGTGATCCTTACTGATTCCTGCCAGGAATTCCCTTTTTGGGGCGGTCCATGCGCCGGGGTTGGAGGGGGTTCAGAGAGGAGGCAGATGGAAAGTGCCATGGCAGGATGGAGAGACGAGTCCTTGCCAGGTTCATGAATGGATGCCGAGCATGCGGTCGAGCGAATCGGCGGTTTGATGAATGAGGGCCTCGGGGTAATGAGGGTAGGGGTGGAAATATTCGAAGGTCAGGTAGCCATCGTAGCCTGTTGCGTCGAAGGCCTCGATCACTGCGGGCCAGTCCGTGGTGCCGTCGAGGAGGGGGCGAAAGGACTCCAGGGAATAGTCGGTGCCTTTCTTGGAAAATTCCTTGAGGTGTACGTTGCGGATACGCCGTCCAAGGATGCGAATCCAGTGCTCCGGAAACTGGAATAGCATAATGTTGCCGGTGTCGAAATGCACCTGCACATATTCACTGCCAAACCCGTCGACGAACCGGATCATCTCCTCCGGCGAGAGCAGGTAGCCGTTGAAGAAAATGTTCTCCATGTTCAGGTGAACCTTCAGTTTCTCGGCCGTGGGCAGCAGCTTCCCGATGGCGGCCCTGGCGCGCTGGTCGCAGACGTCGTTCGGTGTGGGGTCGTGATCCTCACGCCAAGGCATGTGCACCGCGCCGGGCACCACGAGCAGGTTTTCCGTGCCCAGATGGTGGGCAGCCTCGGTCATCAACC
>JAAZXD010000200.1 GCA_014240355.1 Roseibacillus sp.
GGTCCGGTGGAGGACCTGGTGCGCAAGGATTCCAAGTTCAAGAAGCTGACGCTCGATCCCGCTGACTATGTGGACAACCCGGAGGCGGTGATTGAAATTCTTCTCAAGCACAAGCAACTCCTGCAGCGGCCAGTCCTGGTGCGAGGGAGGAAGGCGATCATCGGGCGACCCAAGGGACGGATCCATGAGTTCCTTGGATAGGGCAGACTTGCCCGCTTGTACGGAACAGCTTGCAGCTCAGGTCAGCAGGCTCTTCACGACGTGGCCGTGCACGTCGGTGAGTCGGTAGTGCCGGCCCTGAAAGCGATAGGTGAGCCGTTCATGGTTGAGGCCCAGGAGGTGAAGAATGGTGGCATTGAGGTCGTGGATGTGAACTCCCTTGGAGTCCTTATCCACGATGTTGTAGCACCAATCATCGGTCTCCCCGTAGCTCATGCCGCCCTTGATGCCGCCGCCAGCCATCCAGATTGAAAAGCAGCGAGGATGGTGATCGCGGCCATAACTGTTGGCATTGCCGCCCTGGCGGTAGACAGTGCGGCCGAACTCGCCACCCCAGATCACAAGGGTGTCCTCGAGCATGCCGCGCTCCTTGAGATCGCGGATGAGGGCGGAGGAACCCTGGTCGACCTCCCTCGCGATCCTCGGATGTCGATTGGGCAGGTTGGAGTGATGATCCCAGCCACGGTGGTAGAGTTGAATGAAGCGCACATCGCGCTCGGCGAGTCGGCGTGCGAGAAGGCAGTTGGCAGCGTGAGTGCCTGGAATGCGGGCGTCTTCCCCGTAGAGTTTGAAGGTGCTCTCCGGTTCGTCCGAGAAATTGGTAAGCTCCGGGACGGACATCTGCATGCGGTAGGACATCTCGTATTGCGCGATGCGGGTGGTGATTTCAGGGTCGCCGACGTCCTGGAAGCGTTCCTGGTTGAGCTTGGAGAGTGTATCGAGAAGTTCGCGTCTGTCCTTGAGAGGTGCTCCTGTAGGATCCTTCAGGTAGAGAACAGGATCGCCAACCCCACGCAACTTAACCCCCTGGTGATTGGAGGGCAGGAAGCCGCTACCCCACAGGCGTGAATAGGTTGGCTGGGCCTGGTTGTCGGAATTCTTGTCGAGGAGAACGACGAAGGCAGGGAGATTGGCATTGGTGCTCCCCAGGCCGTAGCTGGCCCATGCTCCGAGGGATGGTCGGCCCGGTTGCTGATGCCCAGTCTGGAAAAAGGTGATGGCCGGGTCGTGATTGATGGCCTCGGTGTGCATCGATTTGATGATGCAAATGTCATCTGCAATCTGCTGGTGAAAGGGCAGGAGGTTGCTGATCCACTGGCCGGATTGACCGTGCTGGCCGAATTTGGTGAAAGACTTGGCGGCGGGGAAGGACTTTTGACCAGCCGTCATGCCGGTGAGGCGTTGCTTCCCACGCACGGAGTCGGGAAGATTCTGCCCGTTCAGTTTCTCAAGGGTGGGCTTGTAATCGAAGGTATCGATCTGAGAAGGGGCACCGGACTGAAAGAGGTAGATCACGCGTTTGGCCCTGGGGGCGAAGTGCACGGGTCCCGGACTGCCCGGTTCGTAACCCGGGCCGTTGTTCTCCGCCCTGGGAGCCGCGTGCAGTTGGGGAAGATCGAGAAGAGACGCGAGCGCAGCGGCTCCGATTCCCGCGGTGGTGCCGCGCTGGAGGAAGTGGCGGCGGGTGAGATTGAGGCGAAACTCGGTGCAGGGGTCGTGGGACATGCTCTTATCCTTTGGTGATGGTTTCGCTGAGATTGAGAAGAATCCGGGCGAGGGCGGTGTAGGCGGCGTGCTCGGATGGTTTGAACTGGGGAGTGGGGGGCAGGGCGCCTACGGAGAGCAGTTTCGTGGCCGTCTCCGGCTCGGCCTTGTAGCGTGCCAGGTGCTTCTTGAGGGTCTCCTGCAGGATGGAGAGTTCCGATGGGCTGGGCTGACGCGAGGTGACAGTGCGAAATCCGAAGCGGAGGCGTGCTTTGAGAGTGGCACCACCCTCAAGTATCATGCGCTCAGCGAGAAAGCGGGCAGCCTCCACGAACTGGGGGTCGTGCATGAGAACGAAGGCCTGCAGGGGAGTGTTTGTGCGGCTCCGGCGCACCATGCAGAATTCGCGTTCGGGGGCATCGAAGGTAGCCATGGATGGAGGGGGGACGGTACGCTTCCAGTAGGTGTAGAGGCTGCGGCGGTAGAGGTTGGCGGAGTCTTTGGCGTGAGGATACGTACGCGAGTAGCCAGGGCGATTGTTGAGTTCGAGCCACAGTCCGCTCGGATGGTAGGGGTAGACCGATGGTCCGCCGATCTGTCTGCGCAGCAGGCCGCTGGTGAAAAGGGCGTTGTCCCGGATGACCTCAGCATCCAGCCGCATCCTGGGGCCCCGGGCGAGGAGTCGGTTCTCGGGATCACGGGAGTGGGATCCGGCGGTGATGCGTGACGACTGCCGGTAGGTGGCGGAGAGGATGATGTTGCGCAGGAAACGTTTCACGTCCCAGCCGTTCTCGACGAAGTCGACCGCGAGGTAGTCGAGGAGGCGGGGGTGGCTGGGCCACTCGCCCTGCCGTCCGAAGTCCTCGCTGGATTTCACTATCCCGGTACCGAAGAGCTGTTGCCAGAAGCGATTGACCGTTACGCGGGCGGTGAGGGGATTATCTTCCCTGGTCATCCACTTTGCGAGGTCGAGACGATTCGCTGTTCGTCCCTCCGGGAGAGAACCGAAGAAGGAAGGAATGCCCGCCTCGACCACGCGTCCTTTCTTGTCGTACTCGCCACGTTCGAGGACGTGGGTAGTGCGCATCCCGGGCTTCTCGGAGAGGACCATGGTAGCGGGGAAGGAGGTCTTCGTGGCCCCCTTCTCGCGCCGCAGGACAGCGAGTTCGCGGGCGGTCCGGGAAACTTCCGGTGAGCCGAAGCGCCCGGTGAGGTAGGCAGTGAGTTCGTCGCGCCGGGCGGGCGTGCGTTTGGCGGATGCGGTCTGGAGGATGGACTGAATGGCCAGGGGTATGGGGGGGGTCTTGCCGCGTGCCAGGGCGACTCGAAAGCGCCCGATCTGGTGGCTCTGTCCGTATCCTTGAACCATGCGCACACGCAAGGCTGCTCCCGCGGGGATGGGATTGGCGAAGGTGAAGACTGCTAATCGGTTCTCGGGCCTGGTGTTTCCGTCCACAGCCCAGCCGTGACGCCCGGCCTTGCCGTCGATGGCCGCGGCTATTCCGTAGTTCTTCTGTTCGTAGTCGGCCTCGGCTTGGTTAATCTTCACAGGGACGGGTCTGCCTCCCTTGAGTTGGTAGCTCACCTCAAACTCACTCAGGACAAAGTTGCCGTTGCTGCCCCGACTGGCTGATCCGGCGGTGAGGCTGGGATGGGTGAGGGCCTCCAGTCGGATGGCGGAGACCGGGCTTTGTAGTTCCTTGGCGAGAAGGAGGTCGTAGTTGTCCGTTCCGGGGTTTTTTCCGCTGGCCAGGATGCTCTGGTCTGCCAGTGCCTTTAGAGTTGTGCCGCCGGATGAAGTCATGCGGACCGGGACGCCTGCCTGCCAGGTGGAATTTAACTTCTCGAGGAGGTCTTTCTCCCAGTTGACGGTATCAGCGCCCGACTTCTCGAGAGCATCTTGATACGCCTTTTCCGCCCTGGTCAGGCGTTGCGGGAGATCGTTGCCCGCCCCTGCGAGAGGAGAGGGAGCGTTGACCTTGGGATTGAATCCGTTGAGTCCGCGTTCGGGGACCTGGTTGAAGAAGGCGAAGAAGCGGTAAAAGTCTTCCTGCGAGACCGGGTCATACTTGTGATCATGGCAGCGACTGCAGATCAGGGTGAGTCCAAGCCAGACCGTGCTGGTGGTAACCACCCGGTCGATGACATACTCGGTGCGGTATTCTTCATCGACAACCCCTCCTTCGATGGTGATGGGGTGATTGCGGTGAAATCCGGTCGCAAGCCGGGTCTGGTCGGTGGCTTCTGGGAGGAGGTCACCTGCCATCTGCTCGATCGTAAACTGGTCGAACGGTTTGTTGGAATTAAAGGAGTGAATGACCCAGTCGCGCCAAACCCATTGGTCCCGGTTGCGGTCATACTGATAACCGTTAGTGTCTGCGTAGCGTGCGGCGTCGAGCCAATAACGGCCCTGGTGTTCGCCGTAGTGGGGTGACCCAAGAAGGCGGTCGGCCGCTTTTTCCCAGGCCTGCGGTGACTTATCGGAGAGAAAAGCATCGATCCCGGCCGGGGTGGGAGGCAGTCCGTTAAGGTCCAGAGAGGCACGGCGCAACCAGGTGGCGCGGTCTGCTTCCGGAGCGGGCACGAGGGTTTCCTGTTCCAGGCGGGCAAGGACAAACCGGTCGAGTGGTTGGCGCGGCCATCCGCTGTCCCTGACCGCAGGGAGAGCGGGTTTTCGTGGGGATTCGAAGGCCCAGTGCCGGGAGAACTTGGCGCCCTGCCTGATCCATTCTTCAAGAAGATTGATCTCTGCCTTGCTCAAGGACTTGCCGCTCTTCGGTGGCGGCATGACCTCGTCCTTGTCGGCGGACTTGATGCGGTGGATGACCTCGCTCTCATCCGGTTTTCCGGCGAGGATGGCGTGGAAGCCGTCGCGGTTCCGGAGGGCATCTTCGCGCACGTCGAGGCGCAGTTTGGCCTTGCGAGCCTTGGCGTCCGGTCCATGGCACTGGTAGCAGTTCTCGGAGAGAAGTGGCTGGATGTCGCGGGCGTAGTCGATCTCCCGACCCCACCCCAGGAACGTGATTGCGGCGAAGAAAACCGCCAGCATGGCGCGGCAAGGCATGCCGTCATTTAGCGACTTCCGGGAGGGCCCGGCTAGCACAATCGGGGCCGCCTGGTCTTCATTGGGGATGCTATCTGACCTCGCGCTTTTGCAGGGATCCGGCTCCTGCAAGGCGGGGTTATCTTGTGACCCAGGATGGCGCCTCAGTCTACAAGCGCCTCGTAAACGAGCGGTTTGACGGTGGCGCCGAGGTCTCGCATGGGGAGGGCCTGGGAGAGGGTAATGACGGCCAGTTCGTCCCGCGGAGAGATCCAGAATTCGGTTCCGGCTCCCCCGAGCCATTCGTATTCACCGACAGATGATGGTTCGGAATCGATCTTCTCCACCCGGACCGCGAATCCGAGACCGAATCCACGACCCTTGGGAGGGCGGCTGATGGGGTAGGCGGAGTCCGGGAGTTGATTACGGGTCATTTCCTTTACGGTTGCGGCCTTGAGGAGGCGCGCTCCGTCGAACTGGCCCATGCCGGCGAGCATGAGGCAGAAACGCATGTAGTCGATTCCGGTGGAAACCAGTCCACCCCCGCCGGAGAGGAACTTGGGAGGCTTCTCGAAGGTGAAGGGACCGGATGTGCCCGGTTGAGGCGCGGTAACGGGATTGAGTTTGCGGTCATAGACGAGGGAAAAGCGTCCCCACTTCTCCTCCGGGCAGTAGAAGGAGGTGTCGACCATCCCGAGGGGCTTGAAGATCCGTTCCTTGAGGAACAGGTCAATAGTCTGCCCGGATCCCACTTCCACAAGATGGGCAAGGGCATCTGTCCCGAAGCTGTAGTGCCATTTGGTGCCTGGTTCCGAGCGCAGGGGGATGTTGTTGAGGCGTTCGGTCATCTCCCTGAGGGTGCTGTCGGCGAGAGAAGGGAATCCCGCCCTGCGGTAGAGACGGTCCACGGTGATATTGTTGGGAAAGCCCGCGGTATGGCGGAGGATGTCCCGGACAGTCATCTCATTCTCTGCGGGAGTGGTGCCAACCTTCATGGCATTGACCTTGGGAACGTATTTCGAGATGGGTGCATCCAGTGCGAGTTTGCCTTCTTCCACGAGGATCATGGCGGCCACACTGATGACTGCCTTGGTCATGGAATACATCCGGACGATGGTGTCCCGTTCCATGGGTCTGTTACGGGCCCGGTCGTGCATTCCGTAGGTGCCGAAATGAATCACCTTGCCGTGGCGAGCGACAATTACGGAGGCGCCTG
>JAAZXD010000201.1 GCA_014240355.1 Roseibacillus sp.
GAGGGAAGACTTTGGGAAGGCCCTTCCCCTCCGGTTGGTGACATGCCACGCAGCAGGCCAGGTAGACTTGCTCGCCCCTTCGGGCGCTGGGAGAGAGGGTGGTCTCTGGCGCGGTCGGCGGGTCGGCCTCGGCAGCCTCGGCAAGTCGCTTCGCCAGGTCGGAGTCCGACTGGTGGGCAAAAGCGCGCAGGCCTTTCGAGATGACATCCGGGGTCCTGCGGATCCTCACCAGAGCGCCGTGCACAATCTTGCCGAGGAAGCCTTCGAACTTGTGCTCCGCTTTCTCCTCGAGCAGGGCGCGGAAAAACCCTTCCGGGTGGCGGATGACGGCGAGGCGGACGGCATCCGCGAGGTGGTTGCTCCCGGCAATGGTGGAGGCCGTGGTGACGAGGTGAAGGAGATCCTCACCAAGCCGTGCACCGGGCGGGGCTTCCACGAGGCGGAGGGCCGCGGCCTTGCGGTCCAGCGGATCCCGCCCGGCGTCCTGGAGGCACTTGAGACTCATGGCCGGCGAGTGAACGATGGCCTGGTTCCTGCCTGTTCTCTCCTCCTTCAATCCAATCCGGCGGGCCATCGCCGCGGCCTGGACGGCATCGAGCTTGCCGTGGTGGGCTGCGAGTGCCAGATGGAAGCGGACCCGGGGATTGCGGGACTGGTCAGACTTGGCGGCAAGGGTCTTGGAATCGAGTTTCCCGGCGAGAAGGCGCTGGGCCGTCAAGCGCCAGAAAAGATTGGGATGTTCGAGGGCGGCGAGAGCCTCCTGCACGGTCTGCAGGTTGGGATAGGGTTCGTCCTGCGTCCCCCGGGGGTAGATGCGGTAGATGCGGCCGTGCTCACGGTCCCGGTCGTCCGACCGGAGGGCATTGCCCGGCCCCTTCCGGAAGTGTCCGCGGTAGGGATTGTGGTTGCAGATCGGATTGTACCAGTCCGCCATCCAGACCGCACCGTCCGGACCGACCTCGGCAGCCACCGGGGCCGACCAGGCATCGGCGGAGGCGTAGAGATTATGGTTGAAGCCCGTGGTTTCAAAGCGGTCTCCCCGTCGCTTGATCCCTGGTGCGGAGACGAGGTGCATGGGCGGTTCGCAGACCAGGACACGTTTGTTCCACCAGTCCTCCGGAAAACGGCGGCTGGTGTAGACCGCATGTCCCGCCGCAGAGGAATGATTCTCTTTCGGGTTGTTCTGGAAGTAATCGCTCGTGATGGGTGCAAGAAACTCCGGTCCATCGGCCTTTGCTACCTTCTGTCCCTTACGGCCCACCGCTTCAAAGTGGCGGTTGGGAATGGAGAGATACCAGCTCGCGTTGCCGTTAGCGGTGGAGCCCACCAGATCGCCCTCCTCGGTGAAGCCCAGTCCCCAGGTGTTGTTGCTGGTATCCTGCACGATTTCGAAGGCGGACCCATCGGGAAGGAAACGGAAAACGGCCTGGGACGACTTGTGCTGCCTCCCGTTGACGGTCACGTCCAACCCGCTGTATCCCACCGTGGCATAGATCCATCCGTCGAATCCGTGACGGAGATTAGAGACACAGGCATGCGTGTCGCGCAGGCCGATGCCGGACCAGAGCACTTCCTTCCGATCGGCCTTTCCGTCCCCGTCTTCATCGCGGAGGAGGACCATGTCCGGTCCGTCGGTGGCAATTGCCCCGCCGGTGACCGGCAGGACGGAGGTGCAGATGTTGAGGCCCCCGGCAAAGACGGTGACCGTATCAGCCCGGCCGTCGTGGTCGCGGTCCTCCAGGATCTTGATGCGATCCTGGGGGTCCCCGGTGCCGATCTTGTGGGGATAATCGAAGGCCTCCACCACCCAGAGCCGTCCGCCTGGATCCCAGTTCATGGCGATGGGATTGATCACCATGGGCTCGGCCGCGAAGAGGCTGATTTCGAAGCCCGGGGGCACCTGAGCGAGCTTGAGGGAATTTTCAGGGGAGAGGGGATTCTGGATCTGGTTGAGGGGTCCGACCGGGTTATCGGGGTCCCTGGGCGCGGCCGCCGGTCGGTAGCGCAATTCCGGGAGATTCTCGGGCGCCAGCCAGCTCACCGTGTCGTCCTTGGAGGTCCAGCGGATGGCCCGGTGCAGGAGATCGTGATACTCAGGGAGATTCCAACAACGGTGATCGTGTCCGCTGGCAGTGTAGAAGACCCGGCCCTGGCCGTAGGTCTTGACCCAGGTCCAAGGTTCCTCTTCGCGCTTCTGGAGGATGATGCGGTCCTTTGAATGCCGTTTGTGTTCGTAGGATTCGTCCCAACACTCGAAGCCCTTCCATCCCTTCATAATCGGATGGTCCTCGTTCACGATGCGGGCCCGGAAAACTCCCTTTCCGTGCCTCTTGAACTGGGCGCCGAGCAGGTCGACATACTCGTCAAACTCCGACTCCCGAAAACAGCCGGCCGCGCAGTGGAGGAGAACACAGCCTCCGCCCTTCTTCGCAAAATCGAGAAGGGCCTGGCCCTGGGTCTCCACGTCGAGCTTGTAGAGATTGGCGAAGATGAGGAGGACGTCATACTTGGCCAGGTTCTCCTCGGTGAGAGCCTCAACGGTGTGGGCGTAGGTAATATTGATCGCCTTCGGTCCCAGGGCCTTGCGCAGCACCCGGAAGCGGGTCGGGGGATCGTGATTGAAGAGGTTTTTGCTGCCCAGGAAAAGCACCTCGATGCGGCGGGGAGCCTCTCCCCCGTCAGTCTCTCCGGACTGGCCGTGGGACCGCGTGACGAATCCCTTCAGGAGCAACCCGGCGCAGAGAATCAGTAGCACGAGCGGGCAGAGGGAAGGGCGCACAAGCGGAAGGACGCGGGTATGGAATAAACGGCGGGTCATGACGTGGTATGCCGGACTGCTCTCTTATAGGCGCTTGCTTCCTTGAGGGCCAGACTATCCAGGGAGAGTGCGGGGCCGGGCACCTGAGCGATGAGGATCGGGCGGAAAGCAGTGACTCCCGGGCGCCCTGTGGGGAAGAGTCCCTTATGAAGCAGCTTCCCTGCGCCTTCCCGCTCTCCAGCGGACGAGGCTCAGTGCGATCGGAATGGCCATCAGCAGGGCCAGCACGACGAACACGAGGGTCCGACTGGCGCGGCTTGTCCCGGCGCTCTGTTCATCGCCGGCATTCACTTCACCGGCCTTCCGGAGATAGGCCCGGAGCTGGAGCAGGGAGGCCTGGTCCATGTCGGGTGGCGGGGTCATGACAATGGGCACGATGGAGTCCGTCAGGTTCCAGCGTTCCCAGGCCATGAGGTCGGTCACGATCCCGGGGGCCAGCCCGGGTTGTCGTCCAAGGATCTGCCGGTAGGCCCCCACGATCCGGTCCCGCAAATGAACGTGACCCCGGTTCCCGTGCACCGAGAGGGCCCGGGAAATGGCCCGGATCTCCCCGGCCTCCCGCAGACCATTGGCCAGGTAATGCCTCTCCACGAATTCCAGGGCGGCCTCCGGGTCAATTTCGATCCAGGCGGTGACCCAGGCGGCCAGGTGCAGAGTGCGCTTCGATTCTTCGGCGGAGCGCACTTTTCCGGCGATGAGTTGGTGGTCCCGGGGTTCGCCGCCCTGGGCCAGCAGGAGGATGTAGAGCGGATGCCAGTCAGTCAGCCGGAAGTTTTGCAGGGAGGCCCTCAGTTCCTCCGGGGACAGGCTCCCCGCAAATTCCCGGATCTGGTCGTAGGGGGCCCGGGCCACCTCAAGATGGGCGAGGGCGCGGACCTGCTGGTTCCGGTGGGCAAGATACCTCGAAAAAAAGGAGGCGCGCTCCCTCGGGTTGGCCTTCCACTGCTCTCCAAGTTGCAGGATCTCGTGCACGAGCGGGGCGAAGGCGACATCCGCGTCCCCAACCCGGGCCCATTCCGGCTGGGAGCGTCCCTCGCGGGAGCCATAGGCGCAGATGACCTCCCTGTTCCGGTTGAGGGAGGGGCCGGTCTGGAGAGGGCTCTCAAGGAAGAAATCACGATCCACGCCGGAGGCATCCCCTTTCAGGACCTTTCCGATCCTGAGCCAGTAGGGAGCCCCGGGATCCTCGCGGGCGAGCACGATGACCTCGGATTCGAGAAGATAATCGGCAGGGGAGGTGGTGGGGATCGGAAGGCAGATCAGGCAGGCATGGGCCGCAGGCCACACCGCCGGAAACAGGAGAAGGCCTGTCAACCAGAGCCGGAAGGTCATTGGGGTCCGCTTCGAGATCATGCCTGTGAGGGGTCCATCCTGTTCCGGGTTGGTCCGGATAGGCGCTTGTTGCGGCGGGGCTATCCGCCTTTGCGGAGCGAACTGAGATACTCCACCAGATCGACCAGTTCACCCGGCGTCATCAACTGGTGAAGCCCTGGATACATGAGGGACTGCTTGAGCTTTGTCCGGGTGGAGATCTCCCCCTTGTTGATGGTTCGCTTGGCGCCGCCAATCATGGTGACAGTCAGATTCTCATCCGTCTCCACGACGATTCCGACCAAGGTGCTCTTGTCCTTCAGGGTGACCTCCCAGCCCTCGAAGCCCATGCTGATCCCGGCGCTGGGCTCCAGGATCGCCTGATAGAGGGCCTTCTTGTCCAACTTGTCGCCGATTTCCGAAAGGCCCGGACCGAAATTGATTCCCACCCCACCCGCCTGGTGACAGACAAGACAGGTCTTGGTGGCAAAGAGCTGTTTTCCGTTGGTGGCAATCCCTTTGCGTTTGACCAGTTCCGCGACAGGAGGAAAGTTCCCTTCGCCCACGGCAAAGAGGGACTTGGCTTCCTTCCGGATTTCCGGGTCCCGGGAAAGCATGAGGATTTCAGAGGCAGTCTGGCGCAGGTCCTTGGCCAACTTGCCCGCCTTCACGGTGGCCAGGAGTTCGGCCTGCTTCGCCGGGTGTTTGCCGTAGAGCGCGGCGAGTGCAGACGAGCGCACCGCCACCGCCCGGGACTGATCCGCGAGGATCTTCGGCAACTCGGCAACAAGAGCGGGGGCCCCGGCGTGGGAGATCGCCACCGCCGCCTGGACGGCCTTGGGGTCATCCTCACCGCGAAGGGTATTGATGAGAAGATTGCCTGCTCCCAGGGTCACCAGCAGGGAAGCGGCCTCCGCTCCCATCGGGGTATCGGACTTTTCGAGGGCGAGCCGTAGCACCCCGGGTGCCTCCTCCTTCAGGGAGAAGCGCTCAATGAGATCGAGATAGCGCTCCCCGGCCCAGTTGCTTTTCAGGTAGCGCCCGACCGCGGCCTGCGCCTTGGTCGATCCCTGCAGGTCAAAGCCCTCGATCCTCAAAACCGTTTCCACGATCAGGGCATCCCTAGCCTCATCTGCCAGGGATGCAGCCGGGAAGGCCAGAACGACGGTAGCGGCCGCCAGGGCGGCAGCGCAGCGACGGGAAGGAGCCATGAGGCAATCCGGGGATTCCTAGAGGTCGAGGAGGCTTTCGAGAGCCTTGTTCTTCTCCTCACCCTTGTGAAAATCGAAGGAGCGCATGTAGCGCGGAGAGGCGTGATCCTTGAGGGACTTGTCCTTGATGATCCGGGCGAGATACTCCGGGGCCTGCTTGGAGCGAACCCGCCAGACGATATCGCGGCCCCCGTCCGACTTCCAGTTCTTGCCAGCCTTGGCAAGCCAGGCTGCAAACCGTGCGTCGGCATGGAGGTCGGAGCCAATCCCGAGGGCTTCGAGATACCAGCGATCCTCCCCGGTGTGCTGGAGGGCCAGTTCAGCCCAGAGCTCGTTAGCTGCTTTTGACCCGTCAAAGCGCAGGGCGATACTGGCCTCCCGCCGCACCGCCGGGGACTTGTCCTTGATCACCTTGGCAACGGTATCGATTAGCTTCAGTCCCAGTTGCCGGGCGAGGCGAATTCCCACGATGCGGATATCCGGGTTGGAATCGGCAAGGGCCGCGTCGACCGCGCCCTGGCCTTTTCCTTCCATCTTGCCGAGGGCCCAGAGTGCCCTTGCGCGGTGACGGG
>JAAZXD010000202.1 GCA_014240355.1 Roseibacillus sp.
AAAATGTTAGGCATCCCCAGTCCCTGCCCGGCCCGTGCGGTCGGACAAAGGAACATGGAATGGCGGCTCCGGAGCACGCGCGATGCCGATGTCGAGATTCCTTCCGCAAACTACCCGGGAATCCGCTTCATTCGCATCAAACCGGAGGGAACCCCGGAACCTCGCGATAATTTCCCGGCCGAGAACAGTGACGGGACCTGGCTGCGGTGTAGCCCGGAGGAGATCGGCGATTGCTCTGGTGTGGCCTACTTCTTCGGCCATCGCCTCCACCGTCGCCTCGGTGTCCCCATCGGCCTCGTCAACGCGGCCTGGGGTGGCACGATGGCCCAGCATTGGGTCACCCGCCAAACCCTCGAATCCCTCCCCGCCGCCAAACCCTACCTCGAACAATACGAACAAAAGTGCCGTGCCTGGATTGAGGGAGAGGGCGAGGAGGGCGCCACCAGGCGCTTCGCCGCCGACCAGAAGAAGTGGGAAGCGCTCGCCAGAGTGGCCAGGGAAAAGGGCGAGAAGGATCCGTCGGGCAAACCCAACCCGAGGAGCTACCTCAATCCGGCTCAAGGCCGCATCCCGGCCGGGCCCCTCAATGCGATGATCATGCCGATCGCCGGCCTCAGCATTCGCGGTGTGCTGTTCTACCAGGGCGAGAACAACTCCTTTGGGGACACCTGGATCCCCTTCCGCGAAACCTTCCCGGCTGTCATCGCCGACTGGCGCAAGCTCTTTCGAAACGAAGAACTGCCCTTTGGCATGATCCAGATCGCCGGCTGGAGCACGCGGCGCTCGATGACCTACGACATGAACCACCACACCAATGTCGTCCGGGAGGTGCAATTCAAGACCTGGCGCGCTACTCCGAACACCGGCCTGATCGTCAGTTTCGATGCCAATAGCAACAGTAATATCCATCCGGGCCGGAAATACCCGGTTGGCGACCGGGCCGCCCGCTGGGCCCTCTCCGAAGTCCATGGCATCACCGATGCGGTCCGCAGGGGACCGCTGCAGTGGCACGGGCCGGTCTACAAATCGATGGAGAACACGGAAGGCAGAATCCGCATTCTCTTTGAGCAGGAAGGCGCGGAAGGTCTGCGGCTCGACAGGGCCGATGCACGGGGATTTTATATTGCCGGAGCCGACCAGGTTTTCCACCACGCGGAGGCCCGGGTCAGCGGCGGCCGCAACACACCACCGGGCGTGGAGGTCTGGTCCGCCGATGTTCCCAACCCCGTCGCGGTCCGCTACGCCTGGTCCAACCTGCCCCTGGGCTCCCTCATGAATGGCAAGGAACTGCCGGCCTTCCCCTTTCGCACCGATACCTGGCCCCTCAAGCCCCACTACGGCGAAACCCTCTACCACGTGGTTCCGGCAAACGGGGATTGATCCGAACAGGGATCGTCGGTCCTCCAGGCCACCCCAGGTAATGCCCGACCCATGCTCCATGCCATGATGCGAATCCTGCTTGCCCTGCTCACCATGGGGATCCCTGCTTCCGCAAGGGATGCTGATCTCCCGGAAACCATGCTGGCCTGCCAGCGGCAGTCCGGCGGGTGGCCGAAGAACTACGACCGCACCCGGAAGCTGAGCCGTATTCAGCAGCGAGACCTCCGCAGGCAACGCTCGCAGGAAGATGCCACCATCGACAATGGCGCCACCCACACTGAAATCCATCTTCTGGCGGAAGCCTTCACCCGCACCGCTGATCCGCGCTTCGAGAAAGCGGTCCTGAATGGAATCAAATACCTGCTGGACGGCCAGATGCACAATGGAGGCTGGCCACAGCGGTTCCCGGGTGGCCGCGGATACGCCACCCAGATCACCTTCAACGACAATGCAATGATCGGGGTGATGAACCTGCTCAAGAACATCGCGGACGGACATCCGTCGTTCTCCTTTGTCCCCGGGCGCACCCGTCGCGAATGTGCAGAAGCGGTCGAGCGCGGCATTGCCTGCATCCTCAAGTGCCAGGTCGTCGTCGATAACGTCCCCACGACCTGGTGCGCCCAGCACGACCGCCGCACCTTTCGTCCATGCCATGCCAGGTCCTACGAACTCCCGTCCCTCAGCGGATCCGAATCGGTCGGCATCGTCCGTTTCCTGATGTGCATCGAGAAACCGGACGAGAACGTCATCCGTGCCATCGATGCGGCCATCGCGTGGTTCAAGCAATCGCAGTTAACCGGGATTCGGTTGAAGCGGCTGGCCGACAAGAGCAAGCCCAACGGCTTCGACTACGCCGTCGTCAAGGATCCCGGTGGCCCGCCGCTGTGGGCCCGCTTTTACGACCTGAGCTCCAACCAACCCATCTTCTGTGGCCGAGACGGCGTCCCGAAGAAGAGCCTCGCTGGGATCCCCCACGAGCGGCGCACCGGCTACTCATGGCTCGGACATTACGCGCAGGACCTCCTCGCCAGGGATCTGCCACGCTGGCGTCAGCAGCGCGGCCGGAAGCCGTAGCCAGAAAGCGGAAAGGGCGACAATTCTTGCGAGGGAACCGCCCTCTCCGGAATCCCGGCGGCAAAGGGAATTGCGTGGCAATGCCCCTTGCAGGACCGTTGGAAGTCGGAGAAAAGTGGTACTCAGCTGCCGGCGCCGGGATCAGGCCGGCTGCCGGGCGCGGTCCTGGTAAGGGGGCCGTTCCAGTAATGCAGGTCGGCGCGTTGCAGGGCCCTGATGAGAGAGTGGCTCTTTTCCATTTCGATCCGTCTCGGAGTGGGGAAGTCCTCCCAGGTGCCGTTTTCCATCATGGCCTGCCGGATGACTTCGTATTGCCCCAGCATTATTTCGAGACGTTGCAGATAGCGTTGGGCGAGCTGCATGTCCGGTTCCGGATGCTCCGTCAGCATCTGGAGACAGTCGTGGGCGGCGGAGGCCCCGGTGATCATGGCGGGGGCCTCTGCGGGTAAGGCCCAGCAGTATTGGAGCGTCCGGTGGGCAAGGGTGTGCGCCTCGCGCCGGCGATCGAGGATGAGGAGGCTCTCCCCGGACTCTCCCTCCACCCGGGCAAGCGCTTCGCTCTGGAAGAGAAAGTAGGCTCCGTAGGCGGCAAGGTTGCTGGGGTCCAGTTCGTAGCCGACCGCCAGTTTTTTTTCCATCTCTCCCATGATGTAGGCCTTATGGCGGGGAGATTCGGCAGTCCGGTTGGTCCGTGAATTGTATGCGGTTCGCATTGTCTCGATCCTGTCGAGGAGATAGGGCCGCATTCCGGAAAATTCCTTTCTGACTGCGACGGGAGTGTCATCCGCATGATCGCAGTGATCGTGTTTGCACTCCTCGTGTTCGCACTGGTGATCGTCCTCCTCAAGCAGACTGACCAGATAGTCGAGCTCGCGGTCTTCTCCCGCCGCCAGACCCGGGTCGTGACTGTGATCGTGGGCGTGATTGTGGCTGTGTTCCTCTCCCGGCGGGTGCTCATGGGGCTCGCCGCGATGCCAGTAGACATCCACCGGTCCGCGCATGGCGAGTGACAGGGTCCGCCCAAAGGGACTTTGCTTGAGATGGAGCACATTGTGCTCCTTGGCAAACTTGCCGTCCCGGTAGAGCCTGCCTGTCTGCAGCCCCCAGGCCGTCAGGCCGACGGCGAGGAGGAGAATCTGGAGGCAATGGATCCTGGCCCGGTTCATGGGGAATCAGTTCAGTTGCGGAGGGGATCGGTCCGGAACAGCAGGGTGGCAGAGCAGCCGAGGATCAGAGTGATGGCCAGAAAGTAGAGGAGGAAACTGGTGAAGTCGGCCCAGGGCAGGTGCCCCATCTTGAAGATGAGGCGGGGGGTGAGATCAGCGAGGTGATACTGTGGCGAGATTGCGTAAAGCCACTCCAGGACCTTGTTGTCATCGCGCAGGCGGATGGTCATGCCGAGGTAGGTGACCCCGTAGAGTCCGTAGAGGCACAGTCCGGTGGGCACGACGTAGCCGATCAGGGTTCCGAAGCGACTGGCCAGTCCCACCCCAAGGAGGGCGAGGGGGCCGATGGTGAGCAGGAAAAGGGCAGCGAATTGCAGGTTGGTCCATACCCACATGGAGGCCTCCTGGGGGTGGGCGGGCATGGCGAAGAGGAGGCAGGTGCCCACCGCGACCAGGACCACGGGGAGCAGGAAGAGCATGATGGCACTCCAGATGGCAAAGATCTGGCGCAGGGAGCCCACCCCCTGGGCCCGGAAATAGGATCCGATGCCGCTGCGGGAGTTGCTCTCCCCGAAACGGGCGGCCTGGGAGAGGGTCCAGAGAATTCCGATGAGCCAGGTGCAGGTCCAGGCGCTCTGGGCCCGGGCCGGTTCCAGGAGGGTGGTGTTGGTTTCGTGGGGGGTGAAGAGCGGGAAGACGATGGGAGTGATGACGGCCACAAGAAGAACCACGACCCACATCCTGCGGGCCATGAGGGTGGAGATCGTGAGTCGGAAGAGGTCCATGATCAGCGGGAGGTGGCTCAGTTGAGGCGTTCCTTGAAGTCGGCCCAGGTGAGGTTGCCATCGCCGCCGCGGAAGATCTTCCCATCGGTAATGAGGAGGGCGCTGGGCATGGCCATGGAATCGAAATCAGGGTGGCAGGATACAATCCGCACGGCCTGATCTCCGGTGGCCTTCCAGCGTTCGCTGATGGCCTCCCGGGCGGGAGTGTCAAGCCCGGTGAAGGGCTCGTCGTAGAACAGAAGATTGGGTTCGTTCTCGCGGAGCCGGAACTCGGCCACCACCAGCCCGACCTTCTTCCGGTTGCCGAAGGAAAGCTTGCCGAATTCCCTGCTCACATCGAGTTCGAGTTTGTCGGCGAGGCGGAAGGCGTCCTCGCGTCGCGCGGCGGGAATGAGGGCTCTGAAGACGGCCTGTGATTTCAACTCGCGGTCGAAGAAGAATTCGTCGCCGATGAACTGGCAGTGACCATGGGTTTCAAAACTTCCGGAAAGTTTCCGGATGAGTCCGGCGACGGTCTTTAGCAGGGTGGTCTTCCCACGTCCGTTGCGGGCGAGAAGATAGTGGGTGCCGTTTTCGAGCGGGATATCCTCGGTGACCTCGGCCAGAAGAGAACGGTATCCGATTCCGAGTCCTTGGGAGAGCTTCACCGAGGCCTGGGGGGGGGCACTGACACTGGGAGTCATCTTGAAGGAGGGGTTGTTGCGGTCCCCGCGGATGAACATGAGCCCACCAGCAGTTTGGCGGGAGCTATCCGGCGGCGGGTGAACAGCGGCCTGCTATTTAGTTAGGATTTGCCTTTATTTAAGCAAATTAACTTAACTTCTGCAAGGGCCGGACCAGAAAGAAAAAGGCGTTTTGGGGTCAGGACCCCGGGAATCCCACCTGGTTCATGATTCCCTACCCCTTGTCGGGAGCGACGGGGTGGTCGTAATTCATGGAATCCGGGGCCACCGCACCTCCCGACATGATAAAGGCCATGGCCTCGTCGAGGGTCCAGTCGGTGGAGGTGATGCGTTCGAGGGGGACGATCTCGAGGTAGCCGGAGGTGGGATTCGGAGTGGTTGGAACATAGACTGCGGCGAGTTCCCGCCCGGTGTTGGTGTCGGTGAGCACGCGGGTGACGAGGCCCACGGTTTTCATCTCGGGGGAAGGGAAGTCGATGAGGACCACGCGCTGGAGTCCGCCCCCGGGCTTTTCCCGCAGAACGGTGACGAGTTTTTTCACCGCGCCGTAGATGACGTTCACGAGGGGAATCCTGGCGAGCACAGCCTCAAAGAACCCGAGGATGCGGCGCCCCACCACTGCGGTAGTGAGTCGCCCGATCCCATAGAGAACCACCACCACCAGCAGGATGGCGAGAAGGTTGATGAAGAGGGGGCTCTCGAGGACGGCCTTGACCGGCTCGGGGCATCTGGCGGCCACCCACTGGATGGTGGGTACGCCTGCCCTGGTCAGCAGGGTGAAGAGGAAACGCAGGACCAGCCAGGTGACCCAGAGGGGA
>JAAZXD010000203.1 GCA_014240355.1 Roseibacillus sp.
TGAATCCCGGTGCCATTACCGAGGAACTGGCGGCCATGATGGGTGGGGAAATCGTGGGAACCGCCTACGAAGACCAGCGCGTCTACGACCTGGTGGTTCGCCTGCCGCTGGAGTGGCGGGAAAACCCCGAACGCCTTGCCAGTCTCTACATCGACACCAAGGGCGGCAACCGTATCCCCCTCAGCTACGTCGCCGACCTTCGGCAGGCCAACGGTCCGAACACCATCATGCGCGAAAACGGGCTCCGCCGTTTCGTGGTCTCCATCAACCCGACCGGCGAGGACCTCACGGGCGCAGTGGAGGAATTGCGGCGCCAGATCGCCACATCCGTGAAACCCAATCTCCCCAAGGGATACGAGATCCGGATCGAGGGCGAATACCAGGCTGAACAACAAGCCCGGGAGACCATCTTCTTCTGGTCCATCATCATCCTCACCGCCATCACCTTCCTGCTTCTCGGGTATTTCCAGAGCTTCAAGCTCGTTCTCCTCGTCCTCACCACCATTCCCATTTCCCTCATCGGGGCCATTCTCTACACCCGCCTCGCACTGGACAACATCAGCATCGCCACCCTGGTGGGATTCATTGCCATTGCCGGCATCGCGGCCCGCAACAATATCATGATGATCTCCCACTACCTCCACCTCATGCGCCATGAGGGAGAGAACTTCACCCGCAACATGGTGATCCGCGGAACGCGGGAGCGACTCGTTCCCATCCTCATGACCGCCCTCTCTGCGGGCATCGCCCTCGTCCCGCTCATCTGGGCCGGCCAGGAACCGGGCAAGGAGATCCTCTACCCGGTAGCGATCGTCATCCTGGGTGGCCTCGTCAGCTCTACCATTCTTGGCTTGGCTGCCACTCCGGCCCTCTTCTACACTTTCTGCCGCCGGACCGCGGAAAAAGTCATTGCCAGGGAGGCTCCCGCCACCCACTAAATCCAATCACCGAATATCTTCTCCCGGGAAAACGTCAAAGAAGTATCACCTCCATCACGCTAGCCACAAAGAACCATGAAGAACCTTCCCCGCATTCGCACTTTCCGCAGAGCAACCTTTCTGGCTGCCCTCTGCCTCGGCGCCCTTATCCAGCCCGGGTGGACCGGGAAGGAAGACAAAAAACATGACCATCACCACGCCAGGAAGGCAGGCCCAAACGGTGGCAGGGTCCTCCACGAAGTGCATCCCCACGCCGAACTCCTTGTGACCAAGGACCGCAAGCTCCAGCTCACCTTCCTTACCGAAAAGGGCAAGGCCACCGCACCCGGGGAACAGACCATGACCGTCATCTGCGGGAAGCGGACAAGCCCCACCCGCATGCGCTTCGCCAGGAAGGGGAATTCCTTTCTCTCTGACAAGGCACTCCCCAAGGGCCTGCGAATCCCCACCGTCATCCAGATCAAGATGGCGCCCGGGAAAAAATCCACCATCATCCGTCTTAACCTGGATCTGAAGGACTGCCCCGATTGCGACTCCCTGGAGTATGCCTGTGTCTGCCATCATCACGAACACGAGGAGAAGCCTGCGGCCAAACCAAAGAAGTAACGGGACATCCCCGGGCCATGGGTGAAGGGTTCAAGCCACCGCGCCGGCCCTGGCCTCACCCTGCACCCGGCGCACCAGGAAAATCGCCACCGCCAGACCGGCCGAGCCCATCACCATGGCCATCACCATGATCTGGTAGCGCACCGCTTCCATCGGATCCGCACCCGCAATGACCTGGCCTGTCATGATCCCGGGCAGCGCCACCAGCCCCACTGCCAGGAAGACATTCACCTGCGGGATGAGAGCCGCGTTCCAGGCCGTGTTGCGTGCATGCTCCGCGCTGCGTCCGCCTTCCCGTTCCGCATCGTAGCGCTCCGCGCTCAGGGTCACCGCCGTCATGGCATTGGCAAAGATCATACCCGGGAGGCTGATGGCATACTTGGGCTCGTACCAGGGATCCACCGCGATCACCCCGAAGATGACGAGGACGTAGATCAGCCCGCCCCCGATCCCTATGGCGAGCACCGCATCCCGGTAGGAGTCCCAACGCCTCACCCGGACGGTTCTGATCGCGATCCATGCGGAAACCACAATCATGAACACAACAACCCCGAGGGTCACCCACGGGCTGCGCACACCGAAGAGAAAACTGAGCAGATAGCCGACAAGAAACAGCTGCACCACCATGCGTCCCGTCGCCACCGGGAGGATTCCGCGCCTGCCGCCCCAGCGACAGGAGATCCAGCCGACGAACAGAATTGGGAGAAGCGAGAGCGCAAGGCGCCCCAACGGGATCTCAATCATGGCCGCATCTTCGGAAAGCATCCGGAACCGTGCAATCCTCATGAGAGGCGATATCTTGCTCGCATGTCACAGCGCTGCCCCGCACTGTCCCTCCCCTCATGCCCCTCGACTACGAAGAGCTGGACTATCAGGAAACACCATTGGGGGCCCTCACTCTCCGGCGCCGGCGACTGCGGTCCCTCGACAATCTCGAAGTCTACGAGATCATCCTGGGAACCGGCTATCTCATGTCCAGCCTCTTCACCACGGTGGAGATCGCCCTCGCCGACCTTGCCCTCGCCCGCCTGCCGGCCAACAGCACTGATCTCTCCCTGGTGGTGGGAGGACTGGGCCTGGGATACACCGCGCGCGCTGCTCTCAACGACGATCGTGTCGGGGAGCTTCTGGTGGTGGAAGCTCTTCCGGAGGTCATCGGGTGGCACGAGAGGGAAATGGTGCCGCTCGGACGCGAACTGCACCGCAACTCGCGCTGCCGTCTGATTGAAGGCGATTTCTTTGCCCTCGCTGCAGACCAGGGATTCGACCCGGACCGGCCCGGACGCCGCTTCCATGCCATTCTGCTGGATATCGATCACTCCCCCAGGAACCTGATCCACGAGCGACACCAGCCCTTCTACTCGCAGTCCGGCCTCCGTCATCTGCAATCCTTCCTCAATCCCGGGGGCGTCTTCGCAATGTGGTCCGACGATCCTCCCGACCCGGACTTTCAGTCCCTGCTGGACAACGTTTTTCCCACCACCGAGACCAGGATCGTCACCTTCCCCAATCCCCTGCAGGACCGTCAATCGGAGAGCACCGTCTACCTCGCTCAATGCGCACCCTGAAGCGTGCGCAGTCGAATATCATCAGTCAGGTCGCTTCCCAGCAGGCGCATCAGTTTACGAAGACGGTATCCACAGGATCGTGCCCCACCCACACCGCTCCCCTGAATCAGGATCCGGTTGTAGTAGCTCTCAAACTCCACCACCACTCCCGGACCCACCCGGCTGGCTGCGATCAGGTCATCCCAGGAGATCCCCGGCGTGGGCAGAAGATTGCTGATGACAACCCCGCTTTTCTTCACCCTCTTCCGCATCAACGGGGGCAGATCGATCCACGAGGCCCCGGGTTTCACCACATCGCCCTCCAGGGGCACGGAAAGATCCTCCACGATCACGTCGAAAAGGGGCCGCTGACGCCGCATCCATGCCACTGCATCTTCGGGGTGGAACCGCACCACTCCGCTCCAGTCCGCGGCCACCTCCCGGAAGACTTCAAAGCCCTCCACCCAGAGATCCACCCCTTCCACTTCCTGTTCACACCCGATAGCACGCATGGCTCCCACCATTCCTCCCGCTGCAAACCCCAACAGGGCCATGCGGGACCCCGGGGCAAAGAGCCGCACCGCACAGGCCAGCACATCCCAGACACTGTGCGTCGGCCCCGGGAAGCGGGGAAGTTCACATAGCACGCATCCATTCTCCTCGATCCTGACACCGTCCCCATGATGTCTGATTCGCGTCCCCATCCCATCCGCCTCCCGTTCTTCCGGCCACGACCGCGCCACCACGATCAACTCCGCACCCCATCCACAATACGCGAGATTTCCAGCGGGTTATCCTCCTGTAATTCCGTCGGCAGGAGATTATCGGGGAAATCCTGCCAGCACACGAGCCTGGTGAAACGCGTGATGGACCGCGGACCCACCGAGGTCGAGCGTCCATCGGAAGTCGCGGGCACCGGTCCTCCGTGCACCATCCCGTGACACACTTCCACACCGGTGGGATAGCCATTGTAGATCAGGCGACCCGCCTTGCGCTCGAGCACGTCGATGAGCTTTGCGAACACCTCGCGGTCCTCCCCGGTGGCATGCACGGTGGCGGTTAGCTGCCCTTCCAGGCTCTCCGCAACACCCAGCATCGCTTCTTCGTCCCCTGCTTCGATCATCAGGGTGGCTGGGCCGAACATCTCATCCGCCATGGAGTGATCGGCCAGGAATGCGTCCGCACTTGATCCCAGCACGACTGCCCCGGCCGCGCTGTTTCCGGCATCGGATTCCACCCGGGCCAGCGACTCCACCCCTTCCTTGGAAATCATCGTATCCACCGCCTCGTGATAAGCTGAGGCAATACCCTCGTGCAGCATGGTGGCTGGTGCGGTCTCGGCAGCCAGGGAGGCCACCCGCTCCGCAAAAGCACTACGCCCTTCCCTGCCGGAGATCAACAATCCCGGATTGGTGCAGAACTGCCCGACTCCCAGGGTGAGCGATCCCACGAATCCTTCCGCAATCGCCTCGCCTCGCTCCTGCAGTGCCCCCGGCAGGACGAAGACCGGGTTCACCGCGCTCATCTCGGCCCAGACCGGGATCGGTTCCGGTCGCGCCGCCGCGGTGTCCATCAAGGCACGTCCTCCCGCCCGTGATCCGGTGAAGCCCACCGCCTTGATCGCCGAATGTCTCACCAGGGCCTGGCCAATGGTCCGCCCACTCCCGTAGAGCAGGGCAAAGACCCCGTCCGGCACTCCACACCTGGTCACTGCGGCACGCACCGCAGCCCCCACGATCTCCGCCGTGCCGGGATGCGATCCGTGCGCTTTCACGATCACCGGGCAACCCGCCGCCAGGGCACTGGCGGTGTCGCCCCCTGCCACAGAGTAGGCCAGGGGAAAATTGCTGGCACAGAACACCACTACCGGTCCGACCGGACGCCACATCGAGCGACAGTCGGGTTTAGGCACCGGTGCCCGCCCGGGATCGGCATGGTCAATGCGCGCGTCCACCCACGATCCCTCCTCAAGAAGATCGGCAAAGAGCCTCAACTGAAAACAAGTCCGGCCCTTCTCCATGCGACAGCGTCCCTCCGGCAAAGCCGTCTCCACCGTCATGCGCGCCACAATCTCCTCCTCTACTGCATCGATCTCATCAGCAATGGTCCGCAGGAAGGCAGCCTTCTCCCGTCCGCTCCTCCCACGGTAGTCCTCAAAGGCCTCCGCCGCCAACCGGCAGACCGCCTCCACCGTCTCCTCTCCCTCCGCGTGGTAAACGGGATCCAGTTTCTCTCCCGACACGGGGTTGACCGCCCGGGCCTCCCCTGCTCCACCGGTTCCCCGGCCCGCTCCGATGAATGACGTTCCCTGCAGATCCATGTCGGAAATGTTCTAACCGCGCTCGGGGCGGTCCGCAAAAGCAAATTGACACGAAACAGCAGGTAGATTGACCAGCCTCACGGCATCCCCTATAGCAGGGCCGCGCCACGCCAAGAACCTGTGGCTGTTTTCCATGAAGATCATTGGTCCTGAAGAAGTCCACGCCGCCCTCAGTTATCCAGCCCTCATTGATGCCCTGCAGGAGACCTTCTCCGGTGAATTCACCATGCCCCCGCGCAATGTCTTCCCGCTGGATGAGAATTCCGACAACCACGATGCCTTTGCCGTGCTCCCCTCCTGGAACACCTCGCTCATCGGGGTCAAGGCCTTCACCTACTTCCCCAGCAACTCGGAACCCTACAAGTCGCTCTACTCGAAGATTCTTCTCTTCGATCGTGCTCACGGTGAACCCCTCGCCCTCGTTGATGGCACCACGGTCACCTTTTGGCGGACAGCCGGTATTTCCGGCCTCGCC
>JAAZXD010000204.1 GCA_014240355.1 Roseibacillus sp.
ACGGCCTCGTCGAGGCCTTCGCCGCGGCCCGGCTGCGGGCGGAGGAACGCGCCTTGAAGGCCGCGAAGGCCGCCGAGCAGGCCGCGCATCAGGCGGGCGCCCTCCTCCGGGAGAACTTCCACCGCAGCAAGGACATCGACGAGGCCCACCACCACGACGTCAAACTGGCTCTTGACCGGGAATCGCAGGATCTCATCACCAAGGTCCTTCTGGATGCCTTCCCCGACTATGCCCTCTACGGAGAAGAAGGCATAGCCGGCAACCAGGACGCTCCGCTGCAGTGGATTGTGGATCCCATCGACGGAACCGTGAACTACCTCTACAGCATTCCGCACTTCTGCATTTCGATTGCCCTGCGCGAACGGAACCAGGAGGAAATCGTGATGGGACTCATCTACGATCCCATGCTTGATGAGCTCTGGACCGTAGAAAAAGGCGGCCCCCCATTCCTGAACGGGAAACCGATTGCCTGCTCGAAACGCACTGCGCTCGAAGAATCAATCCTCTTCGTGGGATGCGGCAAGGACGAGGAATCGATGGCAACCGGCCTTGAGAGGTTTGAACGCGCCTCCACCCGTGCCCGCAAAATGCGCATGATGGGGTCAGCCGCCCTTGGAATGGCCTACATCGCGGCCGGACGGTTGGACGCCTACATTGAGTCCCGCATTTCTCTCTGGGACGTGGCAGCCGGCATCCTGCTGGTGGAGTCCGGAGGAGGAAAAGTCGACCTGACCCCGCATCCCACCATCCCGGATGTCTGGTCGGTGGTGGCCACCAATGGAAAGATCCCGATAGAAGAGATCCTCTGATCTGACAGGAAAGCATTCCGGCGGCACACCTCGACCATCCGATGGCACGGAATCCGAAAGCGTGCCGCATTGCACCCACCACCGACTCTACTTCCCAAAAGAAAGCCGCAACTTCCTTTCCACCTTGCCCCGCGATGAGGTCTAAGGTGCACTGAACACGTTAACCCCGCAGCCGCGGTCAACCACCACCACCTAACGCCCCCCGACAATGACCCGCGTTGGAATTGGATACGATGTCCACCAGTATGCCGAGAATCGTCCGCTTATCCTCGGCGGCGTCGAAATTCCCCACTCACGCGGCCTGCAGGGACACTCCGATGCCGATGTGCTCTCCCATGCCATCGCGGATGCCATTTTGGGAGCCCTGGGACTCCCCGATATCGGACACTATTTTCCCCCCAGCGACGCATCCATCGAGGGGATTTCCAGCCTGAAAATCCTCGCCAGGTGCCGGTCGCTGGCGGAGGAGGAGGGCGCAACCATCGTCAATATCGACAGCACGCTTATTGCTGAAGCTCCAAGGGTCCTTCCTTTCCGTGAAGCCATGCGGGAGAAAATCGGAGCAGCACTCGGGCTTGGGACGCACTTGATCGGGATCAAGGCCACCACCAATGAGCAAATGGGATTCGTGGGGCGTGGAGAAGGAATCGCAGCGATGGCGGTGGCCTCGGCAGATTCGTAAAAGCCCGCCACCTACTCCCAGCCGGTCGCCTCCATCAGAGCCGACCCGATCTGGGCCGGGGTCTCCGCCACCGTGATTCCCGCGGCACGCAGAGCCTCCTTCTTGGCCTGAGCCGTGCCCTTGCCGCCCGAAATGATCGCTCCCGCGTGTCCCATGCGCCGTCCGGGTGGTGCGGTGGCACCCGCGATAAAGGCCGCAACAGGCTTATTACAGTGTTCACTGGCCCAGGCAGCCGCTTCCTCCTCGGCCGCGCCTCCGATCTCACCGATCATGATGATGGCCTCGGTTTCCTCGTCATCGTTGAAAAGTCGCAGCGCGTCGAGGTGGGTCGTGCCATTGATGGGATCACCCCCGATGCCCACGCAGGTACTCTGCCCATACCCGCGCTGAGTGGTCTGCCAGACGGCTTCGTAGGTGAGCGTACCCGAGCGCGAGACGATCCCCACCCGGCCCCGCTTGTGAATGTAGCCCGGCGCGATCCCAATGCGACAACCACCCTGCGAGTCTTCGCTCCGACCGGGCGTCACGATTCCCGGGCAGTTGGGGCCCACCAGACGCACCCCACTGCCGGTCATGGCCGCCCTGACCTTCATCATGTCACGAACTGGAATCCCTTCCGTAATGGCCACCACCAGATCCACTCCGACATCAGCACTCTCAAGAATGGCATCACCTGCAAAGGCCGGAGGAACGAACACTGCCGAAACCGTGGCTCCGGTCTCCCTCACCGCCTGCTCCACCGTATCAAACACCGGGACCTTGTATTCCCCGTGCTCGAAAGTCTGTCCGCCCTTGCCGGGGGTCACGCCCGCCACAATCTGCGTCCCGTAGTCGAGGCTCAACTCCGCGTGTCGGCCGCCAAAACTTCCCGTAATGCCCTGCACCAGGACCTTCGTGTCTTCTTCGACTAGAATTGCCATTCGGGTAGATCGGTTAAGTCCCTGCAGAACGGTTCCCTGCAGGTCTGATTATGTGGAGTCCTTTCATGAAGCGCGATCCCGTTCCGTTACTGCCAATCAGTCAGAGATGGCAGCCACCGCCTTCTCAGCCGCATCCGCCAGGTCGTCAGCCGCTATAATATTGAGTCCGCTGGCCGTCAGAGTGGCTTTTCCCGCTGCCACGTTGTTGCCCTCGAGCCGGACCACCAGAGGAATGGGCAGCCCGACCTCCTTGCAGGCCGCCACCACCCCATTAGCGATGACGTCGCAGTCCATGATCCCTCCAAAGATATTGACCAGAATGCCCTTCACCGCTTTGTCGGAAAGGATGATCTTGAAGGCCGCCGCCACCTGCTCCTGCGAAGCCCCTCCACCCACATCGAGGAAGTTGGCAGGCTCGCCCCCATGGTGCTTGATGATATCCATGGTCGCCATGGCCAATCCCGCACCGTTCACCAGGCAAGCGATGTTGCCGTCCAGGCCGATGTAGTTCAGGGAGTGCCTGGAAGCCTCCACTTCCAGCGGATCCTCCTCCTCCACATCCCGGAACTCCACGATCTCCGGATGGCGATAGAGCGCGTTGTCGTCGAAGTTGAACTTGGCATCCAGGGCCAGGATGCGCCCATCGGTGGTCCCGACCAGGGGATTGATTTCCACCATCGAGCAGTCGCACTCAAGAAAAAGGCGATATAGATTGCCGAGGAGCTTACCGAACTGCCTGGCCTCATCACCCTTGAATCCGAGACCAACGGTGACCTTGCGCACTTCATACGGCTGAAGCCCCATCAGGGGATGCACGTGCTCCCGCAGAATCTTTCCCGGATTCTTCTCCGCCACCTCCTCGATATCCATTCCTCCCTCGGTGGAGGCGACAATAACCGGACAGCAGGCGGCCCGGTCCATCAGGATTGCCAGATAGTACTCGTGCCTGACATCAACAGCCTCTCCCACCATCACCTTGCGAACGAGTTTGCCCTCCTCCCCGGTCTGCTTGGTCACCAGAACCTCGCCGATCATCCTGCCCGCGATCCCGGCCACTTCTCCCGGAGAGACGAGATGCACCCCCCCCTGAAAGCCGTTCTTGAACGTCCCCTTGCCCCGACCTCCCGCGTGGACCTGGGCCTTCACCACCACCCGGTCTCCTCCCAGCCCCGCCGCAGCGGCAGCAGCCTCCTCCGACGTGCCGGCCACCATTCCCCGGGGGCTTGGAACCGAAAACTGATCAAAGAGAATCTTAGCCTGGTACTCGTGGATATTCATGAGGCGGGCGGCGCGGAACCTACGCATCCCCCTTCTCGCGGTCAAGGCTGCAGGAGGCCGACCTGTCGATCACATGATCAACGGCGTCCGGGGCCATCTGCCTCCCGACCCTCACTCCCTCACCTCGCTTTCAATCGTGCCACCAGCCACCCGGGTCGCGAGACGATCTCCGGCCCCGACCTGTGCCGGATCCGTCACGAGGTCTCCGCTCGCAGTCAGCGTGATGGAAAACCCCCGCTCAAAGGCCGATTCCGGTCCCAGGGTCTTCAGAAGACGTCTTGCCCGCTCCAGCCGCTGCGACACGACCTGCAGGCAGTGCCGGGCTTTCTGGACATAGCGCGCCCTGAATTGACGCAGGCTCTCCAGACGCTGCTCCACCACCAGGCGCGGGTGCCGCGCCTTCCATGCGGCCTGCCGGTCCGCCAGCCTCAACCCCCCGCGGTTGAGCTGCTCTTTCGCCGTTCGCTTCA
Organism: Roseibacillus sp.; assembly: GCA_014240355.1. Taxonomy (GTDB): domain Bacteria; phylum Verrucomicrobiota; class Verrucomicrobiia; order Verrucomicrobiales; family Akkermansiaceae; genus Roseibacillus_B. The sequence goes on from JAAZXD010000204.1 coordinate 4,160, forward strand.
TGGCAGCATGGACTTCGTCCAGACGCAGCGTCGGCTCCCGCAGGACCCGTTCCACATCGTGCGCCAGCACTCCGCGCCGTGCGAAGCGGATGAGATCCTGGGCGGAGCGGAGTTTTTCCCGCACCGGCCTCCGCAGACCATCGTGCAGGCGCTGCAGCCTTGCCCTCAGTTCTTCCCCATCCGGAACAACCAACTCAGCGGCGGCACTCGGTGTCGGGGCCCGCACATCCGCGACGAAGTCCGCAATCGTGAAATCAATCTCGTGTCCCACCGCGGAAACAATCGGAATGGAACAGTTCGCGATCGCCCGCGCCACACTCTCTTCGTTGAAGTTCCAGAGATCTTCCAGCGAGCCTCCCCCGCGACCCATGATGATCACATCGCACCGCGGGAGATCATGGTGTTCCGGGTCTCCCATCATGCCAATAGCCCGCACGATTCCGCGTTCTGCCCCCTGTCCCTGCACCGCCACCGGGAAAAGAACCGCCTGCACCCAGGGCGCGCGCCGGGAGAGCACACTCACGATATCCTGCAGCGCGGCCCCGCTAGCCGAAGTCACCAGCCCGATCACGCGTGGAAAGGCGGGCAGGGGGATCTTCAGTTCCCCGGCAAAGAGACCCTCATCGTGAAGCTTATTCTTCAACTGTTCGAACCGGGCCTGGAGCTCGCCCAACCCCATCGGCACCACCCGCTTCACAATCAACTGGGCCTGTCCGCGGGCCTCGTAAACCGTCACTTCCCCGAGCATCCGCACCTTCGCCCCATCCTGCAGCGCTTCATGCCCGGAACACCTCCGCTCGGCACTGAAAGCCGCACAGCTCAACTGCGCCTGCTCGTCCTTCAGCGAAAAATAGTAATGTCCGTTTCCCTGTTTGCGCAGGTTGGACACCTCTCCTTCCACCCACACATCCCCGATCTCGATCTCCAGGACGTTCTTCATGCGACGTACCAGCCTGCTCACCGACATCGCCCCGTCGTCTCCCCGCCGGTACTGCTCCCCCTGCTCACGCATGCGCATGGAGGCAGGTTAGAATACGAACCGCCGAATATGGAGGCGAAATTCACTGATCACCACTCATGGCCCAACCATCGCCGGCTCCCCAGAGCCGGGAGCTGAGTTCCCGTGATTCCCCTTCATTCCGCCCCCCATCTCCTGCCGGGCTCCCCAATTCCTTGCCAAACCGCCTGCGGGACGTTTCCATCGCGGCCCACCACATCCAGCGAGACCATGGCTGACAAAGAATACACTGATCCGGAGCGCATGGAGAAGATCGTGTCGCTCTGCAAGCGACGGGGCTTCATCTATCAATCTGCCGAACTCTACGGCGGCCTCAATGGATGCTGGGACTACGGCCCGCTTGGCGTGGAGGTGAAGCGCAATCTCAAGGAATACTGGTGGCGCCGGAACGTGCAGGAACGGGAGGATATCGTCGGCCTCGATGGCTCGATCCTGACCCACCAGTCCGTCCTCACCGCCTCGGGCCACGTGGGAGGGTTCTCCGATCCCATGTGCGACTGCCTCCTCAGCAAGGCACGCCTGCGTGCCGATCAGATCGAACCACAGAGTGGAACGGCCTACCACTACACCGGTGCCAAGGAGAGTGAGTGGAGTGTGGCACGCGATTTCGCCGTTCTCCTCCGGGAGGGCGAGAACGAAAACAGAGCCCGCAAGACTGCCAGACAGTTCTATGCCCAGTTTCATCCCAACAAGTCACTTTCCC
>JAAZXD010000205.1 GCA_014240355.1 Roseibacillus sp.
CGGCAGATCTCCTTCCCTGGTGACAATTTTCCATTGAATCGACCGGTGAGCCCTGCACCGTCTGAACGCGTGACCACTTTCCCCTCCCCCACCCGTGCGGCCTCTGCTGCTATGCCCTCATGACGCTGGTCCTGAGAGTTCTCGCCATCCTGTCCTCCCTCGCGCTCTGCAACATCGCCCTGGGCCAGGGAAGCAAGGCCGATTACGAGCGGACATCGAATCTGCGGACGCAGGCCAGGGGCAACCTCCTCAAGGGATGGGTGGAGGCTCGCTGGCATCCGGACGGAACACAATTCTGGTACCAGAACAAACTGGGGGACGGCCAATCGGAATTCGTGGTGGTGGAAGCGGCCACCGGGAACAGGACGGTCATCCCGAATGGATCCAGATTGCTCCGAGCCCTGGAGGAATCCCTCGAACATGAATTCAAGGAGGACGAACCGGTGCTGGAGGCCGTCCTCCTGACGGAAGGGAAAACCGCACTCCTCCGGTCCCGGGGAAAGACATTTCATTACAGCCCCACCACCGGTCAACTGAGGGAACACGGGGAAGAAATCGCCCCCTCGAGGAAAAGCCTGCAGCCGGGCGGCGGCACCCGGCAGCGCTTCCAGCGTTCCAATCACACTTCACCCGATCGCCAGTGGAAGGTGGAAGTGCGAGAGGGGGATCTCTTCACGAAACCGACGGAAGGCGGAGAGGACCTCCGCTTCACCGAGGGGGCCGGACTGGAGCGTGTCAGCATCTTCTGGGCGCCCGATTCCAAACGCTTCGTCGCCTTTCACCGCACTCCCGGGGAAGATCACATCGTACACGTGATCGAGTCCTCCCCTGCCGATCGGGTGCAACCCAGACTCAAATCGTGGCGCTACACCAAACCCGGGGACAGGATTGCCCAAACCCGGCTTGTCCTCTGTGACCTCGAAGCGAAGAAGCAACTGCCTCTCGATCACGACCTCTTCCCCAATCCGTGGAGCATCGGAAACCTGCGCTGGGCCGCCGATTCGTCCCGTTTCACCTTCCTCTACAATCAGCGCGGACACCAGGTCATGCGCATCGTGACTGTGGACTCCCGGACCGGCGAAACCGGTTCCCTGATCGAGGACACCCCCGAAACATTTTTCAACTACTTCCAGAAACTCTTTCATTACTACCTCGATAACCGTGGTCAAATCATCTGGATGTCGGAGCGCGACGGCTGGAATCACCTCTATCTCTTCGACTCCACGAGTGGGAAACTTCTCAACCAGGTCACCAGGGGAAATTGGGTGGTGCGCGGAGTGGACCGCATCGATCCCGAAAAGCAGCAGATCTGGTTCCGCGCCTGCGGCATGAACCCGGAAGAGGATCCCTACCACATCCATTACTGCCGGATCAATTTCGATGGATCCGGACTCGTTCGCCTCACGGCGGGCGACGGAACCCACAACATCCGCCTCTCCCCCGACCGCCGGTATGTCATCGATCACTACTCACGGGTTGATCTCCCTCCCGTTCATGAACTTCGCCGCAGCGAGGACGGCAGCCTGGTGACCCGGCTCGAGGAAGCTGACATCAGCCGGTTGCAGGACATCCCCGGCTGGTCCATGCCCGAACGGTTCGTGGCCAAGGGACGGGACGGGAAGACCGATATCTGGGGAGTGATTCACCGTCCCAGCCAACTCGACCCTGCCCGGGACTACCCCGTGGTCGAGAAGATCTATGCCGGTCCGCACGGCCACTATGTTCCCAAACGGTTCTATGATTTCTTCACCGCCATGGACATCGCGGAACTCGGCTGCGTGGTGGTGGTTATCGACGGAATGGGCACCAACTGGCGCTCCAAGGCTTTCCACGACGTGTGCTGGCAGAACCTCAGGGACGCCGGGTTCCCCGACCGCATCCGCTGGATGCAGGCCGCGGCCCGGAAATACCCCTACCTCGATCTTTCCCGCGTCGGGATCTACGGTGGATCCGCGGGGGGCCAGAACGCCCTCGGAGCCCTCCTCTTCCACCCCGATTTCTACAAGGTCGCGGTCTCCGACTGCGGATGCCATGACAACCGCATGGACAAGATTCACTGGAACGAGGCCTGGATGGGGCTGATGGGGCCCCACTACGCGGAAAACTCCAACGTGACCCACGCCCACAAGCTACAGGGCAAACTCTTCCTCACGGTGGGCGAACTCGACACCAACGTCGATCCGGCCTCCACCATGCAGGTCGTCAATGCCCTCATCAAGGCCGACAAGGACTTCGACTTTCTCCTCGTCCCGGGGGCCAAACACGGGGTCGGGGAAACCCCCTACCTGCGACGACGACGGCAGGACTTCTTCGTCCGGCATCTCCTGGGGGTGGAACCCCGGGAGAACTAGGACCACGGCGGGGTCTCCCACCCCGGCGGCCAGCCGACATACCTTGAATTTGGTATTCTCCCCCCAATTCTCTTGTCCCTCCTGCCATTCCTATTCTTGATAAGAACCCGTAAAACATCGTAGCCTGAGCGAGGGTTCAGCTTCCCTCCAGGGTTCTACAACCTCCCCACCAATGCCCATGAACTACTTTTCCTCGATTCTGGCTACTGCCCTCGTCCTCGTCATATCGAATCCGACCCATCTGCAGGCCCAGGCGGTCCTCCTCGACTGGGATCAGAACTGGAACTTCTTCAGCCCCGCCCGGGGAATTCTCCCGCGCAATTCAGAAGGAGTGGGCCCTCATCCCGCGGGCACCACCCCCTGGTTCGCCCCCAAGGCCGATTTCGACGCCACTTACACGGGCCCGTCCTTCTCCGTCTCCTCTCCCGGGTTTGAGGCGGGGCCCGGGAATGGCCCCTTCGGCTATGGCACCATCGACTACCTCGGCAATCCCATCCCTGCTCCGGGGGAATTTGACAGCCTCACCTCTCTCCTCATCACTCCGCCCAGCGGATCCCGTTACACCAGTTATTTCCGCACCACCTTCACCGTTCCTGACGACGGAAACGAATACAGCAATCCGGTTATTCGCTACATCATGGATGACGGTGGGTTCATCTACCTTGACGGGGAACTTGTCCTGGCCGTCAACATGCCGGCCGGGAGCAGCGACACCTACCTTGCCGTGGCGAGCAACACCACCAATACGGAGACCCATCTTCGCGAGGCTCCGCTCAACCTGGCTCCGGGCACCCTCACCGGGGGCAACGAGGAAGCCTCCCTCACCGGCAACACCACCGTCGAAAAGCAGGTGCTCAGCCTCCTGCCGGGAGAACACACCATCGCGGTCTCTCTCCACAACTACAAGAATGACAGTTCCGATCTCTTCCTTGCCCTCCAGGTGCAGGCGGGCGAACCCAAGTGTGTCATGACCGTCACCGTCTCCGATGTCGTGCTGAACGACGGGGGCACTCCCAGTAACCCGGTCGATGACACCATTGCCTTCACCGTGAATGTCACCGCCACCGGAGAATTCGGGGAGGCCTGGAAAATCCTGGCCCCCGGCAGCGCCACTCACGAAGCCGGCGGAGCCTACGACACGGACGTCGAGATCAGCGGGATTCCCATCGGGGAATTCGCCTCCGGATCGCTCAACCTCACCATCGAGGATGCCGATGACCCACTGTGCTACACCGTGGCAACCGTGGGCGCGCCCCAGATCATTGCCAGCGATCTCCGCACCGGAACCGCGGTGTCTGTCAAGACCTTCCCCGGTTCCGATACCACCGGCTGGGTCATCAATGGCCTTGAGCGCACCATCACGATGAACAATCCCGGCGGTGGCCCGTGGCAGCTCACCAGTGAGGTGCTGGATCTCTCTTCCTCCCGCGATGTGCTGTTCAGCGGAGTGCTCCAGATCGATGACTCCTCCAGCGGCACCGAGGACGTTGATACTTTTCTTGCCACTCTCATCATCGACGGCGACATCGATAATCCCGTCAATCTCATCACTCCGCACGATACGGTCTTGCCAGACGGCATCCTCAGTGGTGCGGAAATCGCCCCCGCCCCGGGAAGTTTCACCCTCGAACTGAATCACCTCATTCCCCGCAGCGCCCGCTCCGTGCAACTCGTCATCGAGGCTCTCAACAACTCCGCGAGCGAAGTCTTCACCGTCCGGGACCTCGTCTTCAGCCAACCGGGGGGCAACGCCCCCAGGACCCCTCTCCTTGTGGAACGCGTGGGCGACAACCTGGTCTTTACGTGGCCCAGCGGCACCGGATCGCTCTACAACCTCCGCAGCGTGGCGGAAAACTTCTCCCAGGACCCCTTCGAGTGGCCCGTCTTCGCTGGTCACGCCTCCATCGTGGCCACTCCACCCGAGAACACCCTCACTGTTCCCCTCCCCCCCGATCCCACCCGGCTCTTCGTCATCGAGTCCTTCCCCGCGCCTCCCGTTTCCATCTACTTCGACGACTTTGAAAACGGCGAGGGTCAGTGGGAGGCCGGTTCCGATGGAGCGGAAGGCACGGTATGGGAACTGGGGGATCCGACCAGCGGACCGTTCGGATCCTTCAGTCCGGCCAGTTGCTTCGCCACCAATCTGGGCGGCAACTACTCCGCCGATGCCAATGTCTGGCTGCGCTCCCCGGCGATTGACCTGACCGGGGCACAGAGAGCGACCCTCCGGTTCGCTCACTACTACGACATCGAGGCCCCCGAGTCCGTTGCTCCCTTCACGGTCTATGATTTTGGCCAACTCTCCATCCTGGACGCGGCTGATGACTCGGAACTGGCCCTCCTGGTTCCCGGCCTTGCCGACTTCATTAACGACTGGGAGGAGATCAGCTTCGCCCTTCCGCCAAATGCCCTCGACAAGGTCATCAGGATCGAATTCCGGCTCATTTCCGACGACGTCGCCTTCCTGCCCGGCTGGTATGTTGACGATGTGGAGGTGACCATCCCGTAACCCGGGACCACTTGAAAAACAGGTGTCGGTCGGGATTCCGGGGAAGCCAGCCCATGCTTGAGTCATGGCCCGATCCCGCTAGGATCCGACCGTCATGATTGCCCGATCCCTTTCGCCCTGTATGGCCTGGCTTGTTCTCGTGCTCGCTCCGCTGGAGCACACCCAGGCCAAACTGCCCGCCGATTTGAAGAAGCAGATCACCGCCATCCAGGCGGTGGGAGCCGAGGGGTCGGGAAATGCGGAGGCCGCGGTGGCCTTCCGGTCCCTCTCCCAAGCAAGGGCCTCCGCCCTGCTGCCTCTCCTGCGTGCCATCGAGCCCAGCAACCGGATCGCACGCAACTGGTTGCGCTCGGCCGTGGAAGTGATCGTGGAACGCGAACTCGCTGAAAAGAGGCCCCTTCCTTTCGCCGATCTGAAGACCTTCCTCTCGGACTGGACCCAGGCTCCGGAGGCCCGCCGACTCGCCTTCGATCTGATGCTGGCCATCGACCGCGAAACATCGGAAACCCTGATCCCCGGGTTTCTTGATGATCCCAGCACCGAACTGCGACGCGATGCGGTGGCGTTGTTGATCACCGAGGGATCAAAGCAACTCGCGCAGGAGGCCGGGGACCCCGCCACCGTCACCTACCGCAAGGCCCTCCACGCCGCGCGTGATGTCGATCAGATCCAGGCAATCGCCAAGGCCCTCACCGACCTGAAACAGCAGGTCGACCTGCCCCGCCATTTCGGTTTTCTGACCGACTGGCAGATCATCGGGCCGTTTCACAACACCGACCGCAAGGGCTTTGCGGAAGAGTTCCCTCCGGAGAAGAAAATCGACCTCAAGGCCAGGCACCGGGGCAAGGAATCCGAGGTGACATGGCAGGCCCTCACCACCAGTGATCCCTACGGCAAGGTGGATCTCAACAAGCCCTTCGGCAAACTCAAGGAAGTCACCGGTTATGCCTATCACGAGTTCGAGTCAACGGAGGCGCAGCCCGCGGAACTGC
>JAAZXD010000206.1 GCA_014240355.1 Roseibacillus sp.
CTGGTGCGGGCCGCCCTGGTGCGGCACGCCCGCCGGCAGGCTGTAGACTGAGGGTGGATCAGCTCTCCTTGGAGTTGAAGAAGATCTTCAGGTAGCCCATCCCGCGGGTTTCGTCATAGCCACGCTCGAGGGCCGTTTCCTGGAACTCGGGGAGGAGGCGCACTTCCACTCCGGTATCGAACTTCATGACCCCGCCGACCTTCTTCTTCACCAGGTCCAGTTCCTTCGGGGTGATCCCGAAGTCATCGGCGAGGGGGTGACCCTGTTCTTCCTCGAAGCTGGCTTTGTATTTCTTGAACTTGGCCACCATGGCGGGATCGCGGCGCAGGACTTCTTCCTCGAATTCCTGCATGCTGAAGTGGTTCCGGTTTTCAAAGAAGCTCATGGCGCGCTTGGCGGCCATTGTCTGCTCCGACACGTCCCCGTCCTCCCTGGCAGCCGGGCTCTCGTCACTCTGCAGGAAGGAGACCGCCAGTCCCGCCACCTGGTTGGTGAGCAGGGAGTCGTCGGTGAGGAGGCGCACCCCGAGGAAATCGCGCAGCCAGAAACGCGCGTGAGCCCCGGCCCGGTCGAAGGTCAGGACCTGGTAGCCGCTGTCCTCGTGGACATTGAGGATGAGGCAGCCCTTGTCGATCCTGTCGGGGTTGATGCCGTGCTCGGTGGTGATGCGGAGATCCCCCTGGTGGGAGGAGATGCTCAGGAAGGGGTCCACCGTTTCTGACTTCAGGATGCAGAGAGCCTCGGTAGGCCCGCTTTCCAGCGTGAGGTTGCTGACCCGTACGATGCACAGGTCTCCCGACTTGATTTGGGGGTGGTTGGACTTGGCGTAGAGACGCCGGGCGATTTCGCAGCCCTTCTCGAGGAAGGATTCCTGCCCGGTGAAGATAGCCCGGGCACAGGTGTAGGTTTCGTTCTTGTCGAGGGAGGAGTGATGGCCGAAGTGGTAGCGCGCCTGGCTGCGGAAGGGCTTGAGGATCAGCTGGGAAAACAGGTCGCGATCGGTCTCCCCGATCCTGCAGATCTCGCGCGAGGTTTCGAGGGGTTCATCATGCAGGGGGTTGCCCACCCGGGCGAGAACCACCTCGTCTGCGGTGGCCTTGGAGAAACCAATCCGTGAAGGCACACGGGACGATAAAAAACCTGCGCTCGACTACCACGCGAAAAGGTGATGAGCAGTTCCCAAGGTGCTCACAGCCTGTCCACAGGGCGGAGGGAGGCGCGCTCCGGGCGGGGGCTCGAACCGGTTTACTTGCTGCCGGGTTGTTTGTTGGCGTTGACGCCGATGGGGGCCTGCGGCCAGGGCGTCTTCCCGGGCGCCCACTCCCTGGGTTGTCTGGCGCGGATGGCGTCGACGTGTTTGACCAGCCACCTGGGCGGTTTCGCGTTTTCCTTGAGGCCGTAGATGTAGGGAAGGGGGGGGTCCATGAGCAGGGGCTTGTCGCCGAGGGGAGGGCGTTCCTTGTCAACCTGGGCGAGGCGGGTGGCCAGGCGTTTCACGACCCCGGGATTCTCCCCGGCCACGTCCTTCTTTTCGAAGGGATCTTTCGCGATGTTGAAGAGCATGTCGCCCATCAGCTTCCAGTCACCGCTCCTGATGGTGGGAACCCGCACACTGCCGGTGACCTCGAAGACGATCTCCCTGCGCGGACTGGGGGCGTTCCGGAAGAGCATGTCGCTCATGTCGATCCCGTCGACTCTGGTGTCCTGTTTGGCACTGGCTCCGGCCAGCTTGATGAAGGTGGAATAGAAGTCGGTCACGAACATCATCCCGTCGTTGGTGGAACCGGGCCTCGTGTGCCCCGGCCAGCGCAGCAGGCAGGGAACGCGCACGCCTCCCTCGAAGGTGGTGTTCTTGGTGCCGCGCCACGGCTTGCTCATCGATTCGAGGACCGGGCCGTTGTCGTTGGTGAAGATGAAGAGGGTGTTGTCGCGGAAGCCGTGGGTGTCGATGGCCCGGGCGATGCGGCCTACCGCGGTGTCCAGGGACCGGAGCATGGCGTCGCGGATGGCGAGGGGATCACTTTCCTCCGCGGGGAAGTCGCGAGGCGGATTGAGAGGTCCGTGCACCGCATTGAAGGGAACGTAGAGGAAGAAGGGTTTCTTCGGGTCTCTGGCCCGGGCGGCGATGACCCTTTCGGCCTCGGCCGCGAAGAGGTCGGTGGCGTAGCCTTCTTCCTGGAGGGGTTTCTGGTTGCGGTGCCAGTCGTAGACCGCGAAGCGGGCCGGGGCATTGTGGACGATGGTCTTGGTGTTGTAGTCGATGCCCCAGGCGTAGTGGCCATACTGGTGCATGAAACCCTGTCCCATGGGCAGGTGTTCCTCGAGCCATTCGCCGCAGTGCCACTTGCCCACGAGGGCGGTGAAGTATCCTGCCTCGCGGAGGGCTTCCGCGATGGTGCGTTCCTTGGTGTCGAGGGCGTGGATGCGCCGGGTCGGTTCGCCCCGGTCGTTGTGGGCGAGGGTGAGACCGAGGGCCTTGAGGTAGCTCGGCTTGCCAAAGTCCTCGGAGCGCCAGTCCATCCAGTTGCGGAAGGCATAGCGCCCGGTGAGGAAGGCCCCGCGGGTGGGAGCGCAGACGGAGTGGGTGTAGAACTGGGTGAGCTTCAGGCTCTCCCCGGCCAGCTTGTCGAGGTTGGGAGTAAGCCCCTTGGTGCTGCCGTTGAACCCCGGCTGGTTCCAGCCCATGTCATCCGAGAGAATGAAGATGATGTTGGGCCGACTCCCGGCTTCAGCCGCGGCCAGTCCGGCGGCCGGGGCAAGCGACAAGGCAAAGAGACAGGTCAGGGATAGCAGGTGTTTCATGTTGCGCATCAAAGAGGGGCGAGCCGCAGATACAAGGATTCAGTTGCCTGATCCCTGCAAGGCGAAGGCCCGCTCCCCGGGTCGGGAAGCGGGCCTGCTTTCCAAGGTGGATGCGGAGCTCTCCGTCCGGAAAGAGAGATTGGTCAGACCTTCAGGCCGTAGCCCTTGCGTGGATCGATGGTGACCCACTTGTTGGCTTCCTCGTGGTTGGTGAACTTGCCGGACGGGTCATCCCATTTCAGTTCCTCCCCTGGGAAGCGCAGGGCCACCGCGCCAAGGGCGAGGGCGGCCGACATGGGGGCGGCGTACATGAAGTTGCTCCCCGGCGCGTTGATGTCGCCTTTCTTGGCAGCTTCGACCCACTCTCGGTGGTGGTCGGTCCCCCGGAGCTTGCGGTGTTCGCCCTGCCAGAGGGCGGATTCCTTTGCGATGGCGTCCTTGTCGAAGGTGTTACCCACCGCAATGGGGCGCGGGGTTCCGGCATGCGAGCCCCCCATGGCCGACATCTTGCTGCCCACGATCATGCAGCCGTTCCCGCCCACATTGAGACCGGGATCGGCCCCGGCGGGAGGCTTGGGACGCTTGCCGCCGTCGTGCCAGGTCATCTTGATGCCCTTGGGGCAGACCTTGGTGGCGGGAAACTGGAAGGTGATCACGGACCACTTGGGATAGGCCACCCCGGCGGGAGCGGAGGCCTCAGCCTTGATGGAGGTGGGCAGGGTCAGGCCGCAGGTCCAGAAGGCGGGGTCCATGTTGTGGCAGGCCATGTCGCCCATGGCGCCAGCCCCGAAGTCCCACCAGCCGCGCCAGGAGAAGGGAAGGAATCCCTTGCCGAAGGGGCGTTCCGCCATGGGGCCGATCCATGAGTCCCAGTCGAGGCCCTTGGGAACGGGAGCCTCCGCGGGATACTTCGTCATACCCTGGGGCCAGATGGGACGGTTGGACCAGGAGTGCAGCTCAAGCACTTCGCCAAAGGCGCCGTCGTCCATCATCTTTTTCCAGAGCTTAAGACCGGAACCGGCGTGGCCCTGGTTGCCCATCTGGGTCACGACCTTGTACTTCTTCGTGGCTTCAAGAAGAGCCATGCACTCGCCGTAGGTGCGGGCGAGGGGTTTCTGGACGTAGACGTGCTTGCCGAGTTTCATGGCCGCAAGGGCGGCAACGGCGTGCACGTGGTCCGGGGTGGAGACCACCACCGCGTCGATCTCGTCCTTGTGCTTGGCGAGCATCTCGCGGTAGTCGGAGTAGCGGGGGACGTCCTTGTATTTGTTGAAGTGTGCACCGGCCCGGCCCTGATCCACGTCGCACATGGCGATCAGCTTCCCGCCACTGGAAACCGTGTTGTTGAGGTCGCTGCTTCCCTTGCCCCCACAACCAATCTGGGCGAAGCGCAGGGGTTTGCCCTTGTGGTGATCGCCGTAGACGAGTTCGGCGGAACCAAGCGCCGCGGCGGCAGCGGTGGTGGTTCCCAGGAAGGTGCGGCGGGTGGGTTGAGCCGGGTGTTGTGAATTGGGCATGGGTAGAACTACAGCTTGTCGCCGGCAAACTTTCAAGAGGAAGAGTGGGTAGTCCGTTTGTGGTGGTCTCCTGCCGGGGCATCGTCCCTTGCCAAGGGAGGACAGGCCCTTTATTGAATGAATCACCGCAGCCCCCGGCCTGCCCTCTTATCATGAAAGTCCTTCTTTCCGGAACGCTTGCCCTGCTTGTCCTCCATTCTTCCGTCCGTGCGGACTGGCCCCAGTTCCGTGGGCCCGATGGCCAGGGAGTGTCCACCGCCAGGGATGTGCCCTTGCAATGGGGGCTCGAGGAGGGAGTGGCCTGGAAGAAGAAACTCCCGGGCAAGGGGTGGTCCTCCCCGGTGATCGGTGGGGGTAAGGTGATCATGACCGTCGCGCGGGAGGACGGGGGGAAGGTCACTCTCGGGATGGTGGCGCTCGATGTGCAATCAGGGGAGGTCGCCTGGAACCGCGACCTCTTCACTCCCGATGCGGGAGAGGTGAGGAAGCGCCATTCCAAGAACGGGCTTGCCAGTGCGACACCCTGCCTCAAGGGGGACGTGGTCTACGCTCATTTTGGACACATGGGGAGCGCGGCCCTCAAACTTGCTGACGGGGAGGTCATCTGGAAAGAGACCTTCAGTTACCCGCCGGTGCACGGGACTGGGAGTTCTCCCGTGGTGGTGGCCGACAGGATGATCTTCAACGCCGACGGGGCTTCCGATCCCGTCATTGTTGCCCTGGATCGCAGGAAAGGGGAGGTGGCCTGGAAGACCCCGCGCCAGCAGAAGGTGAAGAAGACCTTTTCCTTCGGAACTCCACTGGTTCTTGAGATCGATGGGCGTACACAGGTGATCAGCCAGGCCAGCGGGAAGGTGGCGGCCTACGATCCGAAGGATGGGAGTGAGATCTGGATGGTCCGCTACGGAGAGGGCTACTCGGTGGTGCCCCGTCCGGTCTTCGCCAATGGACTGCTTTATGTGGCGACCGGATTCGATCGGGCCTCCCTGCTCGGTATCCGTCCGCAGGGCGCGAAAGGGGATGTCACTGATACGCATGTGGTCTTCAAGGAGACCCGCTATATTCCCAAGACCCCGAGCTTCGTGGCGAGCGGGGGCTATCTCTACCTCGTGGACGATACGGGTTCGCTCACCTGCCGAGACGCGAAGAGTGGCGAACTGAAGTGGAGGGAGAAGATCCCGGGAAACTTTTCCTCCTCCCCCGTCCTGATCGGCAACAAGCTCTATCTTGCCACCGAGGATGGCGTGGCCTACGTGGCCGAGGTTTCGCCCAAGGGCGGGAAGATTGTCTTTGAACTGGAAATGGAGGAGCGGATCTTTGCCTCCCCGGCTCTCATCGATGGAGCCCTTTTCCTGCGCTCCGAGGAGCACCTATGGAAGATTGGCGGCTAATCCGGTCCGCGAGGAGCCCGCTCCGGGCATGTTCTGCGGGATGTCGAAGAGAAAGGGGCCCAAGTGGTGTGTCCGACCGCAACTCTTGCAGGTTGGAGGGGTTTAAATGG
>JAAZXD010000207.1 GCA_014240355.1 Roseibacillus sp.
GGGATCAATTCCAGCGCAACCTCTTCAATGATAACGGCTGGATTCGACACGGTTCTCGTCTGTATCCGTGGACTTCCGCAAAACCCCGTCCCAGCGAGTTCCCTTACTCGGGCATCAAACTCTATTCCGAAGAGGCGGACTGGGGCATCCTGCCCCAACCCGAGGACGCCTACGATGATGTCCTGGTCGCCGACTACGCAGTCAATTACCTCAAGAACCTCCCCCAACGCGGACACGACAAACCGTTCTTCCTCGCCTGTGGCATCTTCCACCCTCACCTTCCCTGGTATATTCCGCAAAAGTACCTCGATCTCTATCCCCTCGATCGCGTCGTCGTGCCGGAAGACCTCCCTGACGACCTGAACGACGTTCCCGAAGCTGGCCGCAAGCTCGCTCGACGCAAATCGGATGACCTCGCGCGACTCCGCCAAACCGGCAAGTGGAGGATCGCCGTCCGACACTATCTCGCGAGCATCTCCTTCGCTGATGCCCTCGTGGGCCGCGTCCTCAACGCCTTGGATAAAAGCCCTGCGGCCCGGGACACCATCGTCGTCCTCTGGTCCGATCACGGATGGCACCTCGGCGAAAAAGGACACTGGCACAAGCGCACGCTATGGGAGGAATCCACGCGCGTTCCCTTCATCATCGTCGCACCGGGGTTCGGGATGGCCGGACAGCGCTGCACCCAACCCGTCAGTCTGGTCGATATCTTTCCGACCCTTATCGAACTCTGCGGCCTCCCCCGGGCGGGCAAACTTGACGGTATCAGCCTCGTCCCCTGGCTCGTCGAGCCTGACAAGGCACGCGAGCGTCCTGCCCTCACGATTGAGGAATCGGGACATGTCGCAGTCCGCACCACGCGCTACCGCGTCATTCGCTACACGACCGGACAATGGGAAGTCTACGATCACCACAACGACCCCGAAGAGAGGACAAACCTCGCACGGGATCCCGGACACACGAGCGCAATCAGGGGAGCCAGGCAATGGATCCCCCCTGCTCCCGCCTCTCCCGCCGATCCCAAGAAAGCCTTCGTCTTCGATCACGAGAAATTCACATGGAAACACAAGAAGAGCGGTCGAGTGATCAAGGGCAGATGACCCGCCGCTGACGCTCCTCCTTTCCACTTGCATTCCCGAGAACCGCTGTCACCTTCGGGGCGGAACTTCCCTACCGGAAGTCTTGGGTGACCCCCTCTCGGGTCACGCGCCGAGCCTACCCGCCGGCAGCATTTTGCGCGTCTCTCCGCGAACGCCCTGTCCGCCCGACGCGCAAGCACCAATCCACAATTACACGTACCATGAAATCAATATCCCGTCCAAAGTCGGGATCCTCCCTCCGTGAGGTCTTTCCTCGGAAGGTCCTCCTCGAAGCAAAACGCCTCGGAACCAACGTTCAACCCCGGGAAATCGCCAATCGCACCGATTGCCGCCAACACCCGGTCATCACCATCGACCCCGCCTCTGCCCGCGACTTCGACGACGCCTTCTCGCTGCGCCGGACCCGCAGGGGCCCCTGGGAACTGCGCATCCATATTGCGGACGTCTCACACTACGTGAAGCCCGGATCCTCTCTCGACCGGGAGGCCCGTCTGCGCGGCAATTCGACCTATCTGCCCGACCGCGTCATCCCGATGCTGCCCGAGTCCCTCAGCAACAACCTCTGCTCCCTTCTGCCCGGTGTCGAACGCCTGACAAAATGCGTGGAGTTTCTTCTCTCGGATGACGGACAGATCCTCCGGACCAGATTCTCGTCCGCCGTCATCCGCTCCCGCCACCGCTTCACCTATGAAGACGCCATGTGCGTTATCGGGGGCAAGGCCACCAACGGCCTTGAACGCATGATCCAGCAGGCCGATCACCTCGCCCAGAAACTTCGCGCCCGCCGCCTCCGGGCTGGCTCACTGGAATTCTCTTCCCCGGAAACCTGCCTCCGTCTCGATCGACGGGGCCGGGTCATTGATATTGAGCAGGTCCAGCACGACCAGTCCCATCAACTCATCGAGGAGTTCATGCTCCTCGCTAACGAAGCCGTCGCCACCCGGCTCCTTCAACTGCGCAGACCCGGCATTCACCGGGTGCATGAGCAACCCGATCCTGATCGTCTCCGGGAGTTTCGTGCGGAAGTCCGCCTCCTCCGGATCCCCTGTGGCGATCTCTGCAAACCTGAGGAAGTCCGGAAACTCCTGGGGCGACTGGATAAATCCAGCATCGGACCCGCCCTCAGGATCGGCTTTCTCCGGACCCTCCCCCGCGCCCGCTATGCCACCCGGTCGCTGGGCCACTACGGACTCGCCAAGGAAAACTACGCCCACTTCACCTCCCCCATCCGGCGCTATGCCGATTTACTTGTCCACCGGGCCCTCTTCCAGAAGAGTGGCAGCAGCCCCGGCGATCTGCGCCGCGTTGCCGAGCATCTCTCGGCCACCGAACGGGCCTCCAGCGAGGCCGAACGGGACAGCAAGCGCTCCAAGCTATGTGACTACCTCAGGAATCAGTTGCAGCAGGGCAAGGCAAAGACCTTCACCGCCCTCGTCACGGAAGTCGTCCCCTACGGCTTCTTCGTGGACATCGAGGAATTGGGCATGGGCGGTCTCGTCCCCCGCAACCTGCTCAAGGATGACCGTTACGATTTCGATTCAGCCCGACGGCAGATCCGCGGCCGCCGATCCCGCCGACTCATCCGCGTTGGAGACCGCGTCCAAGTCAAGGTCGCGAGGGTTGACAGTGCCCGGCAACGGATCGACTTTGCCCTCGCGGCACCACCCGCCCGCGCACGACGCAGGAAACCTCCGATCCCAATAAGGCCTTCAGCGGGGAATGCCTCTTGATCCCCGCCTGGACGATTCTAGAGTGACCCCCTGCCATGAGGGCCTCTCTCCTTCCAGTTATTACCTGTGCCGCGCTCCTGATTCCCGGCCTCCCCCTCTTCGGCGAAAAGGAGGAGAACGCGAAGAAGGTCATCGCGGGGAAGGCCGATGTCCTGCGTCACGTGGTCAAGAAATTCGCCCGTTACATCCGGTGCGGCGAGGACGGGTCCACCGTCCATCTGCACTTCGAGGGTGAGAAGGAAGCTTCCTCGTGGCCCGTGCTCCCCGACGCGGAGATCAAGATCCATGGCTGGTGGGGCCGACTGGAACAACTTCACGAGGACAACCGGGTCTGGATCTGGCTCATGGTCGACCGGAAGAAAAATCCCCACTCGGTCCTCATGATTGCCGACGAAATGTCCGAGCAGGACATCCACGACGAACCGTTGGTGATAAAATCCGTAGACGGGGACAAAGCTGTCCTCCACGTGCCGGGCGAGGACCCCAAGAAGGTGCCTGAGCGCACCTTGCACTTCGCGGACACTTACCAGGGACCCCGGAGAGCATCCTCAAGTCTCTTCGCCCAATCGTCCGGGAACACCCTCCGCGCAGGGCATGACCCCGAAGAGTTCGAAACCCTGAGATCCCGCCAGCAGAACTGGCTCCGGGACCGCTGGCGCGAGGAAGGGCTCCCCGGGTCCATCAGTGGACTCCACCCTCTCGGCGGCGAGATGGAAGTGACCCTCGATCACGAGGCCATCCGTTGGGGCCGTTACCTGAAGAAGGGAGATGAAGTCCGTCTCGCCATCAAGGACCCCGTCAAGGCCGTCGTCAAATCAGTCTCCCCCTGGCGTGAACGCACCCGCGTGCACCTTGTGCCCGCCAGTGGACTCCACCTCCTCGGTTTGAAACCGGGACAACGCGTCAATCTGAAGGTTCCTGAGCCTCCCGGGGAAGTCCAGGCCTCCCACGAACCGACCGACCTCGATCGCCTGCAGGACAAGGAGGAGCGCGTGCAATGGTTTCTACAGACAATTTACTGCAGCTGCGGCATCCCCGGGGACCGGTGCACCGGCATGTTCTACATCCAGGCCAGCTGCAACGTGAAAGGCTGCGGGCGACCGAAGGAAGTGGCCGCCGAGATTCGTGCCTTCATTGACGAGGACCTGAGTGACCGCGAAATCTTCGCCAAGCTGGTCAAGGACCGCGGCCGCGATATCTGGCGGCCTCACCTCCTGCGCTAACCGCCTATCGGTCTCCCGACTGACGGGACGCTCCTGATCCCCCCTTGGGGGTAGAGGAGCCACCAGCGGAACCGCTGACCTTGCCTCCCGCTCGGGCACTGGGGCCGTGAGCCCCCTGTGCAGACTCCAGATCCCCGGATTCCAGCAATTTCGCCACGGGCGGATGCTCGAGCGCCTTGGGAGTGACCTGACCGGTCTTGCCAGGCTGCAGGAAAAGGCGTTTACCACCCGGGAGCGGTACGAGAAGGGGTTTCTTACTCTTGTTGGTAACGTCCATGGATCGGCTCTGCTTGACCGAGGCTAGCACAGGAAAACAGGGCCGCCATTGGATAATGGCATAGGTCCGGGAATTCTGTAACCTCATCGATAGTTCATGAAAAAATTCCTACCCCTTGTCATCCTGGCCTCTTCTCTCACCTCCCATGCGGAGGACTGGCCCCAGTGGTTCGGCCCGCAGCGGGACGGCGTATGGCACGAGTCCGGCATCCTCGAGAAATTTCCGGAGGGTGGCCCCAGGGTTCTCTGGCGCACCCCCATCCGTCGGGGCTACGCCGGACCAGCCATTGCCGGCGAGCGGGTCTACCTTATGGACCGCGAAGTGGACCGCAGCGCGGAAGCCAAACGCGAGTCCGCCCGCACCGGCACCCAACCGGGAAAGGAGCGCCTCCTCTGCCTCAACGCCTCCGACGGAACGGTCATCTGGGAGAAATCCTATCCCTGTGCCTATACCATGTCCTACCCCGCCGGCCCCCGCGTCACTCCTCTCGTGAACGGGGAACGGGTCTACAGCTCCGGCGCCGAGGGACTCCTCGTCTGCCGCTCGACGACGGACGGCACGGAACTCTGGAAACACGACTTCAAGGAACGCTTCCAAGCCAAGACCCAGACCTGGGGTTTTGCTGCTTCGCCTCTCATCCACGGCGATCTCCTCATCTGCCTCGCGGCCGGAAAGGGAAGCATCGCGGTCGCCTTCCACAAGGAGACTGGCAAGGAAGTCTGGCGAGCCCTGAGCGCCGGTCAACCGGGCTACTGTCCCCCCCGCATCGTGAAGCACGGAGGTCGCGAACTGCTCATCATCTGGCACCCCGAAAGCGTCAATGCCCTCGATCCCGCAACCGGCAAGCTCTTCTGGACCATTCCCTGGAAGATCCGCTTCGGCCTCACCATCCCCATGCCCCAGATGATCGACAAGGATCACCTCTTCCTGTCCTCCTTCTACAACGGCTCCCTGCTCCTCCGCCTGAAGAAGAACAACGGCACCCCGGCTATCGTCTACCGCACCAACAAGGCCAGCGAGCGGCAGACCACCCACCTCCACGGCATCATGAACACCATGGTCCTCAGGGATGGGCACCTCTTCGGGGCCTGCAGCTACGGACAGTTCCGCTGCATGGAGGCCCTCACCGGCAAGCGGGTCTGGGAGTCCCTCGAGCCCATCGCCCTCGACGGTCCGACCCGGTGGGGAACGGTCTTCGTCACCCCGCACGAGGACCGCTACTTCCTCTTCACCGAAAAAGGCGACCTCGTCATCGCCCGGCTCTCCGTCAAGGGCTACGAGGAGATCGACCGGGCCCACGTCATCGAACCCAACGGGGCCGACCTCCGGCAGCGCCATATCGTCTGGTCGCATCCCGCCTACGCCCGCAAGTGCGTCTTCATCCGCAACGACTCCGAAGTGATTTGTCTCTCGCTCGCGAAGAAGAATTGAACTGTCTCGTCAGCCTGCTCCCCGACTGCCATGTGTCGAGCATGGCGCTATCCACCA